>NZ_JBHSBQ010000032.1:0-20600 GCF_042650665.1 Microvirga sp. GCM10011540
GGCGGGCAAGCCGGCGAAAGTCGCCCTGACCGCCATCATGCGAAAGCTCATCATCCTGGCCAATGCGCTCTTGCGAGATCAGCGAAACTGGTCTTCAAAACCCGCTTGATCAATACGGATACTCTAGCGGCAATTCTCGCGGAAGAGCTTACGCTTCTTGTCGCTCGAGTCGCGCAGGTCCGCCCGAATGGCCTTCATCTCGGACGATTTGTACCTCTCGGCGCAGATCCGGTTTCCGCCGCCCTGCCAGTCGATCCGTTTCTGACTCGCGGCGATCGAGAGTCGCAGGGCCTCGCAGGTCTCCGGCTGCCAGGCGGCGTTGCGCGGCGAGGCGTCTAAGATAGGTCATCAGGGCCTCCTGGGCGTCCCGATGCACCTGCATGGCCTTCTCGTGACAGGCCTGCAGCATCTGATCCCGCGTCGCGGGAGACAGGGCTGCTGCCGGCTGTGACAAGCCGATCCCCATGCCGATCCCCATCAGGATCGTTCCGGCAACCAGCGAACGAGACGGGGAGGCGTGGGGGACAAGAGAGTTCTTGCGCGTCATGGAAGCAGCGTAGCAGCCGCGCCGCTGGAGCTGCACTCTCCGGTTGAGGAGGTGTCCGGTCAGAGCTCCAGCACCGCCGTGACCGGCACGTGGTCAGAGGGACGCTCCCAGCCGCGGGTCTCGCGGGTCACGTCGATAGAACGCACCGCGTCCCGGATGCCCTCCGACACCCAGATATGATCGAGGCGGCGGCCCTTGTTGGCGGCGGCCCAGTCGGGCGAGCGGTAGCTCCACCAGGAATAGATCTTTTCGGGCTCGGGCCGGAGATGGCGCATGGCGTCGGTCCAGCCCGCCTCCTGGCGCAGCTCCTCGAGGGCGGCGGTCTCGACCGGCGTGTGGCTCACCACGTCGAGAAGCTGCTTGTGGCTCCAGACGTCGTGTTCGAGGGGCGCCACGTTGAGGTCGCCCACGAGGATGGCGGGCGAGGCGGTGGGCCTGGAGCGGCCGCCCCAGGCGCGCAGCTCCTCCATGAACTGGAGCTTGTGGCGGAATTTCTCGTTGAGGTCGGGATCGGGAATGTCGCCGCCGGCCGGCACGTAGAAGTTATGGATCACGAGGCCCGCGGCCGCCTTGGCCTGGGGCGAGAGCGTCACGGTGATGTGGCGCGCGTCGGCCCGGCCGCACATCTCCATCACGTTCGTCTCCGAGAACGGATAGCGCGACAGGATCGCGACCCCGTTATAGCCCTTCTGGCCCATATGCACGACGAAGGGATAGCCGAAGGATTGCAGCTCCTTCAGGGGAAACTTGTCGTTCGGGCACTTGGTCTCCTGCAGGCACAGGATGTCGGGCCGGCGCTCCTGCAGGAAGCCCTTCACCTGGTCGATGCGCAGGCGGACGGAATTGATGTTCCAGGTGGAGACGGTGAGGTTCACGGGCGGCTTTCCTTCGGCAGGACGCCCTGGGCTACGATAGATTCGGGATTGTGGGAAGAGATCCCTCCCTTTAAGTTGTGGTGAAACTAAATACAACTGAAGGGGGTATCAATGGGGACGAAGCTCGCAGCCTTTCTCACCGTCCTGAGCCTTGCGGCGGTTGCTCTTGCACCGGCCGCTCACGCGCGAAATACGCCCTGCTCGAGGAAGAAGGGGGAGTCTCCCACTGCCGGTCCGGCAAGTTCGTGTGCAACGACGGTTCGACGAGCGCCTCCAAGAAGACCTGCTCACGCCGATCCGGCCGACGCTTCCTACCGGTTGCTGCCCACGATGGCCTCGTACTGGATCTTGAACAGCTCCGGATCCATGCGTCGGCCGCGCTGTGCCTTTTCGAGCACCACGATCGTCTGGAAGCCCTGCGGGTCGACGATGCGCCACTGGGACAGGTTCTCGACCTTGGGATCGAAGTAGAGGGTGATGCGCGAGGTGCCGCCAAGGGTCGACTTGTCCTCCAGGGAGATGCGCACCGAGTCGCCGTCATTGGTGATGCCGCGAATGGCGATGTCCTGGCCGAGATTGACCCGCTCGCGCAGGAGGAACTTCAGCGGCGTCTGCGAAATCGAATAGAGGTCCTGGGTCGCGAGCTTGCGGTCGCGCACGGCCACCGAGGAGCCATCGGCGATCACCTCCAGGGTCGCCGGAGGGTCGTAGTCGAAGCGCACCTTGCCCGGCCGCTCCAGATAGAGCGTGCCGCCCAGGCGGCGGCCGTCGCCGCCCACCTGCGTGAAATCGGCGACCAGGGTGCCGAGATTGGTGAAATAGGCGTTCGCCCGCTCCACGATCTCCCGGTTGGAAAGGGTTTCGATCCGGGCGGCGGCCGTGACCACGGGCTTCGGCACGATCTCCATCGGCTCTGCCGAGGCGACCTTCGGCGCCGGGGCGGTGGCTGCCGGACGCTCCGGAGGGGAGGGGGGCGGCGAAGCGGACTTGGCGGCCGCAGGCTTCGCCCGCGCGACGATGGGATCCGGCTCCGGCTCGGCGACGGCCACCGGTCCGGGAGCGGCGGCCGGAGCGTGGAAGCTCGCGGTCGGCAGGGGTGCCGTCGAGAGGGTGAAGCCCTGGGCCGCCGAGGCGATGGTCGGCGGCTCGACCGGGTGGGCCGGCGGCCGGAAGAGATCCATCGGCAGCACCTGGGCCGCAGCCGGCACCGCGCCCGCACCCACGAGGGGGGCCACGATGGTCGCGAAGCGTGCAAGGCCCGAAAGGCGCATCCGGATCAACTCCTTACTCCCCGTCATAGCGGCTGCGTCGGGGACATCATATGGTTACATGATGACGCAGCATCCAGGCCAAGGTTCCTGCCGCGCCGCTCAATCCTCGTCGAGCCCGGCGGTCTCCAGCAGGATCTCGCGCTTGCCCGCGTGGTTGGCGGGACCGACGATGCCTTCCTTCTCCATGCGCTCCATGAGCGAGGCGGCGCGGTTGTAGCCGATCTGCAGGCGGCGCTGGATGTAGGAGGTCGAGGCCTTCTTGTCCCGCAGCACCACGGCGATCGCCTGGTCGTAGAGGTCGCCCCCGCCCGATCCGAACTCGCCCTGGTCGAAGACGGGCGTGTCGCCGCCGTCCCCGCCGCCATCCTCGTCCGCGGTGACCGCTTCGAGATATCGCGGACGGCCCTGACGCTTGAGGTGGGCGACGACCTTCTCGACCTCCTCGTCGGAGCAGAACGGCCCGTGCACGCGCGTGATGCGCCCGCCGCCGGCCATGTACAGCATGTCGCCCTGCCCCAGAAGCTGCTCGGCCCCCATCTCGCCCAGGATCGTGCGCGAGTCGATCTTCGACGTCACCTGGAAGGAAATGCGGGTCGGGAAGTTCGCCTTGATCGTGCCGGTGATCACGTCGACGCTTGGGCGCTGCGTCGCCAGGATCACGTGAATGCCCGCCGCACGCGCCATCTGGGCCAGACGCTGGATCGCGCCTTCGATGTCCTTGCCGGCCACCATCATCAGGTCGGCCATCTCATCGACGATCACCACGATGTAGGGCAGGGGCTCGAGATCCATGATCTCGTCCTCGTACACCGCCTCGCCGGTCTCCTTGTCGAAGCCGGTCTGCACCGTGCGGGTGATCGTCTCGCCTCTCGCCTTGGCCTCCGAGACGCGGGCGTTGAAGCCGTCGATGTTGCGCACCCCCAGCTTCGACATCTTCTTGTATCGGTCCTCCATCTCCCGAACCGCCCATTTGAGCGCCACCACGGCCTTCTTCGGGTCGGTGACGACGGGCGTGAGGAGATGGGGAATGCCGTCATAGACCGACAGCTCCAGCATCTTCGGATCGACCATGATCAGCCGGCATTCCTCGGGCTTCATGCGATACACGAGGGAGAGGATCATGGTGTTGATGGCGACCGACTTGCCCGAGCCGGTGGTACCGGCGACTAGCAGGTGCGGCATGCGCGCCAGGTCCGCGATCACCGGCTCGCCGCCGATGGTCTTGCCGAGGCACAGGGCGAGCTTGTGCTTCGAGGTCTCGAAGTCCTGGCTCGCCAGAAGCTCGCGCAGAAAAACCGTCTCGCGCTTGTGGTTGGGCAGTTCGATGCCGATGGCGTTGCGGCCCTGCACCACCGCGACGCGGGCCGAGACCGCGCTCATGGAGCGGGCGATGTCGTCGGCCAGCGAGATGACGCGCGAGGACTTGGTGCCCGGCGCCGGCTCCAGCTCGTAGAGCGTCACCACGGGGCCGGGGCGCACGTTGATGATCTCGCCCTTCACGCCGAAATCCTCCAGCGTGCCTTCGAGAAGAGCCGCGTTCTGCTCGAGCGCGTCGGCGGAGACCACGGGACCGGCCGGCTTCTTCGGCTCCGCCAGGAGCGTGAGCGCGGGAAGCTGGTAGTCGCCGTCGTCGAGGAGCGAGGGCTGGGCCTCTCGCGCCATGCGTCGCCCGGGCTTGGGCGCGGCGGGAACCGGCGCCACCCGGGTCGGTGCCGGCTCGGGCTGCGCGACACGGGGCACGCCGGGCAGGGGAGGAGGGCCTTCCCCCCAATCGTCGTCCTCGTCGTAGACCGGTGCAGCGACGCCGGCCGGGCGGCCGCGGGCGGGCCCCGCCTCCAGCACCGGCTCGCGCCGCGCGAACCCCCTGTCCGGCGACCCGCGCCGGGCCGTGCTCGCAGGCGCGGGGATGTCGGCAAGATCGTCCTCCTCGGGATGGCCCCTGCGCTCGCTCCAGCGCCGGGCCGCGCTGCGAAGGCTCATGACGCCATGGGCAAGGGCGCCGAGGGACACGATGCCCCAGCCGGGCTCGTCGGAGCCGGGCTCGTCGGCCTCTTCCCAGTCCTGGGTTTTGCGGCCGCGCTTCGCGGGGCGGGGATCGTCGAAATCCTCCAGGTCCTCCGGGTGCCTCTCCTCGGAGAGGCCGAAGCCGCAGGCGGCGGTGAGGGTGAGAATCGTCAGGCCGGCGAAGACGAGGCCGAGAATGGCGTGGGCGGGTCCGCCGGACAGGCCGGTCACGGCTTTCGCGGCGGTGAGGATCGCGTCGCCCACCACGCCGCCGAGGCCGGTCGGCAGGGGCCAGCGGTCCGTGGCCGGCAGGGCGCTCGCTAGCGCCGTGGCGGCTCCCGCGCCGATGATCCACAGGGCCAGACGCAGCTGTCCGCGTCCGAGCTCGCCCGCTTTCATGAGGCGCCAGCCCCAGAGCGCGAGCGGCAGCAGGGCCGCGATGGCCCCGAGGCCGAGAAGCTGCATCAGCAGGTCGGCCACGATGGCGCCGGGCCAGCCGATCATGTTGCGCACGGGGGCGTCGGTGGCGTTGTTGAGGCTCGGGTCGTCCACCGACCAGGTGGCCAGGGCCACCGCGACGGCGCCCGCGAAGGCGATCAGGCACAGGCCCGTCAGCTCCTGGGCCCTGCGGGCGAGGGCGGCTCGCAGGGCGCTGAAGAGCCCGTCATAGGCGGAGGAGGAGCGGCGGACGGTGCGCATGGAACGACTGAAGACCTGGATCTAGAGTTACGATTCCCACTCTAGGAAAGGCTGGTTAAGGGTCCTTTAACCCTACCCGCCCGGCGTTTCGGACATTGACGGAACGGGCGGGAAAGATCAGTGTCTCGCCATGTCGCGCAGGGCGTTCATGACAGGCGGAAAACGGGCCGTTCTCGCGGTCGCGCTCGCCTATGTCCTGGTCCTGCAGGGCCTGCTCCTCTCCATGGCCGGTGCCGTTCAGGCAGGGTCGGGCCACCTGCCGCAGGCCATCCTCTGCCTGACGGATGCCGACCGGGCGCCCGACGATCCGGCGCCGGCGAAAGCGCATGACGGGCTTTGCTGCCTTCTCGGCTGCCACGGCGCCGGGTCCGCCGGCGGTCCGCTCCCCGCGGCCGCCATGGTGGCCCCCGTCCCGCGTCGGGCCGTGGCGGCGGATGCCCGTCCGGCGACGCCCGTCCTGCCCGTCGCCTCCACGATCCTGCCTGTCGGCTCGCGCGCACCGCCGCGCCTCGGTTGATCTTTCTCCCGAACACGCCGACCCAAGCCAACAGGATCATTCCATCATGACATCGTCTTCCTCCGCCGGCGCGCTCGTCGCGGCCGTGCTCCTCGCCGTTTCCACCCCGGCCCTCGCCCATGTGACCTTCGAGACGGCCCGGGCGGCCCCGAACGCCACCTACAAGGGCGTGCTGCGCATCCCCCATGGCTGCGACGGGCAGCCGACCCTGAAGGTCCAGGTCCGCATCCCCGAGGGCGTCATCGACGCCAGGCCGATGCCGAAGGCGGGCTGGACCCTGGAGACCGCCCGGGCTCCTTATGCGAAAACCTATCGCCTGCACGGCGAGCCGGTCTCCGAGGGCGTGACCGGGATCACGTGGTCGGGCTCCCTCGAGGACGGCCATTACGACGAGTTCGTATTCCAGGCGCGGATCACGGATGCCTTCGCGGCGGGCTCCACGGTCCATTTCCCCGTCGTGCAGACCTGCGCCAACGGCACGGAGGAATGGACGCAGATCCCCGCCGCCGGACAGGACCCGCACAGCCTGAGCCATCCGGCTCCGGGCGTGACCCTCGTGGCGGCTCCGGGCGCGTCCGCATCGGCCACCGCCGGAAGCCTCGCCATCGAGCAGCCCTGGTCCCGGGCGACCCCGCCCGGCGCCAAGGTCGGCGGCGGCTATCTGAGGATCACCAACAAGGGCCAGGAGCCGGACCGGCTCGTCGGCGGCTCGTTTGCCCTCGCCGGCCGGGTCGAGATGCACGAGATGTCCCTCGACGGCACCGTCATGCGCATGAAGCCGGTACAGGGCGGGCTCGCGATCGAACCGGGCCGGACGCTCGAATTCAAGCCGGGCGGCTACCATCTCATGTTCATGGACCTCAAGGAGCCCTTGAGGGAGGGCCAGACCCACAAGGGCACCCTCGTGTTCGAGAAGGCCGGGACAGTCGAGGTCGAATACGCGGTCCGTCCCATGGGCGCGCAGGGCGCGGCCGAGCACAAGCACCACTGAACCGACCCGATCGGGAGACGACCTCATGATCCTCAAGCGATCCCTTCTCTTGCCGCTCAGCGTGTTTCTCGTGGCGGCGCTCACCCTGCTCGTGACGGTGCTGCTGCTGGTGCCCGAGCCGCAGCAGAACCAGTCGCGGGTGCCCATCGGCGGTCCGTTCCGGCTGACCTCGCACGAGGGCAAGCCCTTCACCGAGGCAGACCTGAAGGGGAAGCCCTTCGCGGTCTTCTTCGGCTTCACCCATTGCCCGGAGGTGTGCCCGACGACGCTCTACGACCTCACCCAGGACCTGCAGGCCCTGGGACCGGACGCGGACAAGCTGAACGTCGCCTTCATCACGGTGGACCCCGCCCGCGACACGCCGGAACTGCTGAAGTCCTACCTCTCGTCCTTCGATCCGCGCATCGTCGGCCTGACCGGCACGGAGGAGGAGATCGCCGCGGTGGCCAAGGAGTACAAGGTGTATTTCCGCAAGGTCCCGACCGACGGGGACTACACCATGGACCACACGGCCACGATCTTCCTGATGGACTCGAAGGGCGATTTCTACGGCACGTCCAACTTCCAGGAATCGGACGAGGTCCGGCGCTCGAAACTGCAGCAGCTCGTGAAGAACGGGTGAGGTTCTCGCCTTCGGGTGTCATTCCGGGGCGAGCGTCAGCGAGAGCCCGGAACCCCGGGCCGCTGACAGTGCAGGATGAGGTGGCACCGCTGTCACTCCTTCTTGAAACGCTGGCGTTCATGGGTTCCGGGCTCGGCTCTGACGAGCCGCCCCGGAATGACGGCGAAGCAAAAGGAAAGCCCCGGCCTTGCGGCCGGGGCTTCTTCGTTTCGAGCCTCTGGAGGCCTTCGTCTTGTTCGTCAGTAGTTGTAGGCGCGCTCGCCGTGATCGGCGAGATCGAGGCCTTCGCGCTCCGCATCGGGCGTGACCCGCAGGCCGACCACCAGGTCGACCAGCTTGAAGAGGATCAGCGATCCGCCGGTGGTCCAGATGAGGGTGATGACCACGGCGACGAACTGGGTCCAGAGCTGGCCGCCGATGGTGTATTCGCCGACGCCGTAGCCGCCGAGCGACGGGGCCGCGACGATGGCCGTGCCCAGGGCGCCGACGATGCCGCCCACGCCGTGGATGCCGAACACGTCGAGGGCGTCGTCGTAGCCGAGCGCGTTCTTCACGCTGGTGACCGCGTAGTAGCAGATCACGCCCGCCACGAGGCCGAGCACGATGGCGCCCATGGGGCCGGACAGGCCGGCCGCCGGGGTGATCGCCACGAGGCCCGCGACGGCGCCGGAGGCGATGCCGAGCAGCGAGGCCTTGCCCTTGGCCATGGCTTCCACGGTCATCCAGGCGAGGCCGGCCGCCGCCGGGGCGAGGATGGTGTTGACCAGCGCCAGCGCGGCGCCGCCCGTGGCCTCCAGGTTGGAGCCCGCGTTGAAGCCGAACCAGCCGACCCAGAGCATGCAGGCGCCCACGAAGGTGAGGGTGAGCGAGTGCGGGGCGAGCAGGTCGCGGCCGTATCCGATGCGCTTGCCGATCATGATCGCGCCCACGAGGGCGGCGACGCCCGAGTTGATGTGCACCACCGTGCCGCCGGCGAAGTCGAGGGCGCCGAGAGCGAAGAGATAGCCCTCCGAGAACCACACCATGTGGGCGACGGGCAGGTAGATCACCGTGACCCAGAGGCCCGTGAACAGCATGACCGCGCTGAACCTGATGCGCTCGGCGAAGGCGCCGACGATCAGGGCCGGCGTGAGCGCCGCGAAGGTGAGCTGGAAGGCCACAAAGGTGAGCTCGGGAATCGCCACGCCCTTGGTGAAGGTGTCGGCGGTGGAATCCGTGGTCACGCCGGCCAGGAAGGCTTTCGAGAAGCCGCCGATGAAGGCCCCGAGGCCTTCGGGGCCCGACGTGAAGGCGAGCGAATAGCCGTAGAAGACCCACAGGATGGCGACGAGGCTGAACACAGCGAAGACCTGCATCAGCACGGAGAGCATGTTCTTGGTACGCACGAGGCCGCCATAGAACAGGGCAAGGCCCGGGATCGTCATGAGGATGACCAGGATGGTCGAGACGAGCATCCAGGTGGTGTCGCCCTTGTTGACCGTGGGGGCGGTGGCGGCAGCCTCGGCCGCGGGAGCGGCGGCGTCCTGCGCGAGGGCGGGATCGAGGGCGAGCAGGCCGAGCGCCGCTCCCCCGAGGGCTGTCATGAGAAGAGGACGGATTTTCATCGGATAAGGACTCCGGAACGCTGGAAAGGGATTGGGCTCAGAGGGCGTCGGCATCGGTCTCGCCGGTGCGGATGCGGACGGCTTTCTCGAGCGAGGTGACGAAGATCTTGCCGTCGCCGATCTGGCCGGTGCGGGCCGAGGTGGTGATCGCGTCGATCACCTGGCCTACGAGTTCCGTGGCGACCGCCACCTCGATCTTCAGCTTCGGCAGGAAGCTCACGGCGTATTCGGCGCCGCGATAGATCTCCGTATGGCCTTTCTGCCGGCCGTAACCCTTCACTTCAGTCACGGTGAGGCCGTGGACGCCGAGGGCGGTGAGCGAGTCGCGCACCTCCTCCAGCTTGAACGGCTTGATGACCGCCATCACGATTTTCATGGGTTGAGCCCCCTTTCAGATGCCTTCGAACCGCACGCGGCCCGGTGGCGTTGTCCTGCGAACCCGGCCTGCCGGCGCGGGTGTCGGGGCGAAAGGAAGCAAAAAGCGTGCCAGCCCTTGCCGGCCCATGCGGGTGCGGCCGGTGCCTCTTCGATAGGCACCGGGGAAATGGCGCGTCAGGAGCCGATTTGCTTAAAAAGTGGGCAGCAAGGCGTCAGCGACGTTCGCGGATCAGGCCTTCCTGGGCCACCGAGGCCACGAGGGTTCCGTCCTGGGCGAAGATCAGGCCGCGGGAGAAGCCGCGGGCGCCCGAGGCGTTCGGGGTGTCCTGGGCGTAGAGCAGCCATTCGTCGGCCCGGAAGGGCCGGTGGAGCCACAGCGCATGGTCGAGGCTCGCCGGCTGGATCGTCGGCTCGAACACCGTGCGGCCGTGCGGCACGAGGGCGGTGTCGAGGAGGGTCATGTCGGAGGCGTAGGCCAGCACGCATTGGTGGATGGCCGGGATGTCGGGTAGCCGCCCGGTGGTCTTGATCCAGACATGGAACTGCGGCGCCATGGGCTCCCGCGACATGTAGCGCTTCATCTCGACCGGGCGGATCTCGATCGGCCGCTCGCGGGCATAATAAGAGCGCATGGGCTCCGGCATCAGCGGCATGAGGTCGGCCTTCACCTCCTCCTCGCTGGGAAGCTCGTCCGGCCCGGGCACGTTCGGTATCGGCGCCTGGTGGTCGAAGCCTTCCTCTTCCAGGTGGAAGGAAGCCGACATGGAGAAGATCGCCTGCCCGTGCTGGATCGCCACCACCCGGCGGGTGGTGAAGCTGCGGCCGTCGCGGATGCGGTCGACCTCGTAGATGATCGGCACCTTGGGGTCGCCCGGCAGCATGAAATAGCCGTGCAGGGAATGGGGGTTGCGCCCCTCCACCGTGCGGCTCGCCGCCACCAGGGCCTGACCGATCACCTGTCCGCCGAAGACGCGCTGCCAGCCGCTCTTCGGGCTCTGCCCGCGGAACAGGTTGTGCTCGAGGGGTTCGAGGTCGAGGATCGAGAGGAGATCGGCAACGGCTTTGGACATGGATTCACGGTTCTCCCAAGGAGCGCCATCCATCGGAGAGGATGCCGGTCACGTCAAGCTTGACGCTGGCGAGTTGATCGCTGACACCATCCTGCGCCCTGGATCGTTTCATGATCAGTCGAGGAGGCCGGAAGCCATGAGCACCACGAGCCCACGCATCGTCATCGCCGGGGGCGGGCTGGCCGGGCTGTCGCTCGCCCTCGCCCTGAAGCAGGCGCTGGGCTCCGGCCTCGACGTGGTCATGTGCGACCCGGCCCTCAAGCGCGATCCGCACGGGGACAAGCGCGCCTATGCCATTGCCGCCGCCGCCCGGCGGATGCTCGAGGCCCTGAGGGTCTGGGACCAGGTGGCCGGAAGCGCCCAGCCCATGCTCGACATGGTGATCACCGACAGCCGCCTGCAGGACCCGGTCCGGCCGACCTTCCTGACCTTTTCCGGCGATGTGGGGGAGGGCGAGCCCTTCGCCCACATGGTGACGGCGGGCGACCTGACCGCGGCCCTGATCGAGGCCTGCAAGGCCGAGGGCGTCACCCTCAGACCCGAGGGCGTCAGGGGCTTCGCGATCCAGCCGGCGCGGATCGACGTGCTGCTGACGGGTGCGCAGGACAGCCTCCCGGCCGCCCTCCTGGTGGCCGCGGACGGCGCGCGCTCCACCTTGCGCGAGCAGGCGGGAATCGGCTGGATCTCGTGGCCCTACCGGCAGTCCGGAATCGTGGCGACGATCTCGCACGAGCGTGATCACGAGGGCCGGGCGGTGGAGCATTTCCTGCCCTCCGGCCCCTTCGCCATCCTGCCGCTCAAGGCGGAAACCCTGCCCGACGGCACCGTGAGGCACCGCTCCTCCATCGTCTGGACCGAGCGCAACGACAATGTCCCGGCCCTGCTGGAGGCTCTTCCGGACGATCTGCTGGCGGAGCTGGAGAAGCGCTTCGGGCTGCAGCTCGGCCGGATCGCCTTCGAGACCAAGCCGCAGGCCTTTCCCCTGTCCTTCGGCGTCGCCCGCCGCTTCACGGCCGAGCGCATCGCCCTTCTGGGCGACGCGGCCCATGTGATCCATCCCATCGCGGGGCAGGGGCTCAATCTCGGCCTGCACGACGCGGCATCGCTCGCGGAGGTGGTCGCCGACGCCTTGCGGCTGGGCATGGATCCCGGCGGTGCGGACGTGCTCGACACCTACGAGCGCGCGCGCCGGGCCGACATCACCGCCATGGGCCTGATGACCGACGGCCTCAACCGGCTCTTCTCGAACGATATCCTGCCCGTCCGCCTGGTCCGCGACCTGGGGCTGGGCCTCGTCGACCGGATGCCGGGATTGAAGCGCTTCTTCATCCGCGAGGCGGCCGGCCTGACCGGCCGGGCGGCGCCGCGGCTTCTGAAAGGGGAGGCATTGTGAGCCGGCGGCGGAATTCCGCTGCGGCAAGCCTTGTCCGGTATCGCCGTGCAACCAGATGAGCTATCCGAAGATTGACCCCTCGTCCCTTATCGCGAGCACCTCGAAACCCGTGACGCAAACCCATTCCGCCGCAGGTTCGCCCGAGCCGAAACGCCCTTCCGGTCCTGAGGCCTTCCGCATCGAGGCCGCCGGTGCTCGCTGACCGCGTGGCCGAGAACCGCTCTTCGGGACGCGACTTCCTCGCAGGCGGCGGGGACATGGGCGCCCGCATGCGGGCGCACGACTGGTCGACCTCGCCGCTCGGGGAGCCGGAAACCTGGCCTCAATCCCTGCGCACCCTGGTGCGGCTGATGCTGAACGCCCAGCAGGCCATGTTCATCGCGTGGGGACCCGATCTCGCCTTCCTGTACAACGATGCCTATGCGCCGATCTTCGGAGCCAAGCATCCAGGTGCGCTGGGACGCCCCTTCGCCGAGGTCTGGTCCGACATCTGGGAGCAGATCCGCCCTCTCGTCGAGAGCACCCTTGCGGGCGAGGCGGTCGGATACGAGGACCTGCTGATCCCGATGGAGCGGAACGGTTACCGGGAGGACACCTACTTCACCTTCTCGTACACGCCGGTCCATGACGAGAGTGGCAGGGTCGCCGGCATGTTCTGCGCCGCCATGGAAACCACCGGCAAGGTCCTGGCGGAGCGCCGCATCGCCACGGAGCGCGAGCGCCTGCGCGAACTCTTCCATCAGGCCCCGGGCTTCATCGCCGTGCTGCGCGGCCCCGACCATGTCTTCGAGATCGCCAACGCCTCCTATTACCAGCTCATCGGCCACCGGGACATCATCGGCAGACCGGCGCTCGAAGCGCTGCCCGAGGTCGCGGACCAGGGGTTCAAGGAGCTTCTCGACAACGTTTACGAGAGCGGCGAGCCCTTCGTCGGGCGGGGCCTGCGGCTCTTTCTCCGCCGGGAGCCCGACAGCGAACCGGAAGAGCGCTTCGTCGACTTCGTCTATCAGCCCATCAGGGATGCCGAGGGAAAGGTGTCCGGCATCTTCGCCGAAGGCAGCGACGTGACCGAGGCGAAGCGGGCGGAGGCGGCCTTGAGGGAGAGCGAGACGCGGCTGCGCCTCGCCCTCGACGCCGGCCGCCTGGCCGCGTGGGAGAGCAACGCGGCCGAGGGCACGATCACCACCTCGCCGGAGCTGAACCGGCTTCTCGGCTTCCCGCCGGACTCCTCTCCGAGTCCGGAGGAAATCCGCGCGCGCTACTTTCCGGGCGACCGGGAGCGGATCGCCGCCGCCGCGCAGGCCGCCCTGGCCCGGGGCGAGCGCTTCGCCGAGGGCGAGCTGCGCATCATATGGCCCGACGGTTCCATCCGCTGGCTGCTCCTGCGGGCGGAGATCAAGTCCAGCCACGAGGGCAAGCTGGGACAGACCATCGGCGTGGCGCTCGACATCACCGAGCGCAAGCGGGCGGAGGAGCACCAGAAGCTTCTCATCAACGAGCTGAACCACCGGGTGAAGAACACCCTGGCCACGGTCCAGTCCATCGCGGCGCAGACCCTGCGCAGCACCCAGGACCCGGACGAGGTCAGGTCGGCCCTGGAAGCCCGTCTCTTCGCCCTCTCGCGCGCCCACGACGTGCTCACCCGCGAGAACTGGGAAGGGGCGGGATTGCGGGAGATCGTGGTCCAGGCGATGGAGCCCTATGGCGGGGTCCGGGAGGACCGGCTGCGCATCGGCGGACCCGACGTCTGGCTCTCGCCGCGCATGGCGCTGGCGCTCGCCATGGCCCTGCAGGAACTCGCCACCAATGCGGTGAAGTACGGCGCCCTGTCCAACGAAACCGGCCGGATCGGCATCGAATGGCAGGTCGTCCCCGGCGACGAGGCCCCCCGGCTCCGTCTCCAGTGGACGGAATCGGGCGGGCCGCCCGTCGCGGTCCCCAGGCGGCGCGGCTTCGGCACCCGCCTGATCGAACGCAACCTCGCCCACGACCTCCACGGCGAGGTCCGGATCCACTTCCGGGACGGCGGCGTGGTCTGCACGGTGGACGCGCCGGTGGGGTAGGACGGGGCGGTCGGTCGCGACGACCGGCGCGCTTCCCTGCGGCAGGGAGATACTATCTTTTCTATACGTAATAACGTAATAGTGCGCCCATCGCGATGCCCTGATCTCGTAGGCGCCACATGACCAATACGTTTATCGACGACCAGACCACCCTCAATACCGGAATGCACGCCCTCCACGAAATGGCGGCAGCGTTGACCGGAACGACCCTCCTGGCACGGAGCCTGAACAGCGCCACGCTCGGCGGCATCAAGGCCGACGGGACGCAGCGCATCCTCGTGGACTCGGGTTCCAGCATCCAGGCGCATCTCGCCGGAATCCATCTCCTGGGCAGCGCGAGCGGGGTCCACAACGAGGGTACCATCTCGTCCGTCGCGGGAGCGGCGATCCTCCTGACGGGCGGAGGGTTGAGCTCCGTCACCAATCTCGGGACGGTCACGACCGCTGCCGTAGCGGCCGAGAACGTTGCCGTCGTGGCGGTGGCCGCCTCCGCCTCGAATTCGGACAGGCTGAACCTGTTCAACTCCGGCAGCCTCACAGCCAGCGCAGGGGCGCTGGCGGTCCAGGGCGGCCATGGGAACGACCGGATCGTCAATACCGGCACCATCAGCACGACCGGAACCACCGCCATCGACCTCAAGGACGGCAACGACTTCTACGAAGGAGCGCAAGGGACCGCGACGGGAATCATCAGGCTCGGCGCCGGCAACGACACCGCCTATGGCGGGCTGGCCTCGGAGGTGTTTTCCGGCGGCACCGGCAGCAACTACATGGATGGCGGCTCCGGAGGCGGCACCGATACGGTCGATTATTCCGATGCGACCGGCGGCATCACCGTCAATCTCGGCACCGACTCGACCCAGCGCATCTATGCCGACGTCTACGACGTGATTCTCAACATGGAGAACGTCATCGGGAGTATCCATAACGACAGTCTCACCGGCGACTTCTACAAGAACCACCTCAAGGGCGGCAACGGCGACGACACGCTCGAAGGTGGGCTCGGTGACGACACGCTCGAGGGCGGTGCCGGCAGCAATACCGCCAAATATACCGGCTCGGCCGCGGCGAACGTGAACCTGTCCCTGACGGGCGAGCAGGACACGACCGGCTACGGCAAGGACACCCTGATCGACATCGACAACCTCGAAGGCGGCTCCGGGGCCGACATCTTCACGGGCAACGACGACAACAACCGGCTCATCGGAAACAACGGCAACGATGCTCTTCGCGGCGGCGGCGGCAGCGACACCCTGCAGGGCGGATCGGGCGACGACACGCTCGCCGGTGGCGCCGGCAACGACACCCTCGAAGGGGGAGCCGGCCGGAACACGGCGGAATTCTCCGGCGCAAGGGGCAATTACACCATCGTCAACAATCCCGATGGAACGGTGACCGTTACCGACAATACCGGCCAGGACGGGACCGATCAGCTCAAGGAGGTTCGCTTCGCCAAGTTCGCGGACCAGACCATTGCGCTCACCAATGGTGCGGCTTCGAACATCTCCCCGTCGATCTCGCCCATCAACTTCTCCGAGAGCAAGGCAGTCGGTTCGCAGGTCACGACGCTGTTCAGCTCCGACCCGGATGGGGACACGCTGACCTTCAGCGTCGTCACCGATGCGGGCGGGCTCTTCACCCTGGACGGAAACAAGCTGATTCTCGCGGGCGGGCTCGATTACGAGACCGCCACCAAGCACACCATCACGGTTAAGGTATCGGACGGCTTCGGCGGGGATTTCGCCAAGGACCTTACCATCAACGTGACCAACAGCACCACCGAGACGAACCCCCTCGTGAAGCGGGGCACCAATGCCTCCGAACAGGTGGTGGGCGAGAACGGCAACGACAAGCTCTACGGGCTCAACGGCAACGACGAAATCTTCGGGCAGGGCGGCGACGACACGCTTTGGGGCGGCAAAGGAAAGGACACGTTCATCGGCGGCGCCGGGAAGGATGTTTTCGTGCTCGACCAGAAGCTCAGCAAATCCAATCTCGACTGGATCTACGACTTCGATCCGAAGGAGGACACGATCCACTTGGCCAGAAAGGTGTTCTCGAAGATCGGCCGGAAGGGTGGCCTCAAGAAGGACGCCTTCATCGTCGGCGACCGGGTCAAGGACAAGGAGGACCGGATCATCTACCACAAGAAGGCCGGCGCCCTGTTCTACGATCCGGACGGAACCGGGTCCGCGAAGGCGGTCCAGTTCGCGACCATCGGCAAGAAGCTCGCCATCAAGCACAGCGACTTCGACATCTTCTAGAGCGTCGCCCCGGCGAGGGGGTGCCGGTCCGCTCCCGGCCTCACGCCAGGGAGCGCTCCGGCGAGTCCTCCGGGGTCAGGCGGAAGGCCTGGTTGAAGGCCGCCAGGCCGTCGCAGGTGAAGACGAGGGCGCGGCTCTCGTCGCGCCGGCCCCATTGCCGCTCGACCACGATCGAGAGAATGGTGGCGCCGAGCGCCCCGCCCAGATGCAGGCGGCGCTCGCTCCAGTCGAGGCAGGCCCGGCAGACAGGCCGCCGGCCCTTTTCCAGGCGCGCCACGTCGACGCCGAAGCACTGGAAGAACGCGCGGCCCTCCTCCGACAGGGCGAGCTCTGTCTCCCCCGTGACCAGACTCTGACGGGCGAGGCCGTTGAGCAGGGCGACGCCGCGTTCCCCGGCCAGGTGATCGTAGCAGACCCGGGCGGCCCGCAGCGCGGCGTCCTTCGGACCGGTGCGGACACGAACGGCGCCGGTGCGCTGGGCAAGGCCCATCAGCGCTTCCAGAACCTGCGCCACGTCCGGGCCCGAGAGACGGAAATAGCGGTGCCGCCCCTGCTTCTCCGCCGCGACCAGCCGGGCGGCCTCGAGCCTGGAGAGATGGCCGCTCGCGGTCTGGATCGTGACCCCTGCCGCCTCCGCCAGCTCGCTCACGGTGAGCGCGCGCCCGTCCATGAGGACGCCCAGCATGTTGGCGCGGGCGGGGTCGCCGAGCAGGGCGGCGACGGGGGCGATGGCGGGGCCTTCCTTCATGCTTCGATCATAACCGAACCATGAGCGTCAGACAATCGGCTAGGTTGCCGCCTCCACCGACGCAAAAGCAAAGGAAGCCCCCGATGATCACCTGTTTCATCCGCTACGAGATCGATCCGTTCAGGGTGGAGGCCTTCGAGGACTATGCCCGCAACTGGGGCGAGGCGATCCCGCGCTGCGGCGCCGACCTCATCGGCTATTTCGCTCCGCACGAGGGATCGAGCACCGTGGCCTACGGGGTCTACACCATCGCGAGCCTCGCCGAATACGAAGCCTACAAGGCGCGGCTGCGGGATGACCCGCAGGGCCGGGCGAATTATGATTTCGCCAAGCGGGAGCAGTTCATTCGCCGGGAGGACCGGATCTTCCTGCGCCTGGCCTCGGCACCGCACGGGAGGGTGATCCGTCCATGATGGCCGTCATTTTCGAGGTCTGGCCCGCACCGGGGCAGAAGGAGCGCTATCTCGACCTCGCCGCCGCCCTGAAGGAGGAGCTGGCGACGGTCGACGGCTTTCTCTCCATCGAGCGGTTCCAGAGCCTGAGCGAGCCGGACAAGCTCCTGTCCCTGTCGTTCTGGCGCGACGAGGAGGCGGTGCGGCGCTGGCGCAATTCCCCCGCCCACCGGATGACCCAGGGGGAGGGCCGCGGCGGCGTCTTTCGCGATTACCGCCTGCGCGTCGCGGCCGTGATGCGGGATTACGGCATGACCGAGCGCGCGCAGGCGCCGGCCGACAGCCGCTCGGCGCATGACGGGATCGTTCCCTGACTCAAAGAGAAAGGCCGGAGCGAGGGCTCCGGCCTTCAGGAGTTTTGAGGAGGGTGGGGCCAGGCCTCAGCCCTTCTTGGCGCGCTCGATGGCCTCGACGATCAGGCGCTTGGCCTCCTCGGCGTCGCCCCAGCGGATGATCTTGGCCCACTTGCCGGGCTCGAGATCCTTGTAGTGCTCGAAGAAGTGCTCGATCTGCTTGATCGTGATCTCAGGCAGGTCGGTATAGGTCTGCACCCGGTCGTAGCGCTGGGTCAGCTTCGGAGAAGGAACCGCGATGATCTTCTCGTCCTGGCCCCCGTCGTCCTCCATGACCAGCACGCCCACGGGGCGCACGTTCATGACCGCGCCCGGCACGATGGCGCGGGTGTTGGCGATCAGCACGTCGCAAGGGTCGCCGTCGCCCGAGAGGGTGTGAGGGATGAAGCCGTAATTTCCCGGGTAGCGCATGGCCGTGTAGAGGAAACGGTCGACGAAGAGCGTGCCGGATTCCTTGTCCATTTCGTACTTGATCGGCTCGCCGCCGAGCGGCACCTCGATGACGACGTTCACGTCCTCCGGCGGGTTCTTTCCGATCTTGATCGCGTCGATGCGCATGTTGGGGTGTTCTCCGTGAGATACGGGGCTGGTGAGCTTGGACGCTTCACTAGAGGGTGATCGGCAAAAGGGGAAGCCGGTTTGCGCCAATCCCGGCCTGTTCTTTCGAAGGGGCGCGCGAGGTCGCCGCCGGACCCGTCGGGTCCGGCAATCGTCGCGAACGGCCGAAAGAAGGGCGCCCTACCGGAACAGGAAGGCCACCTTGGCCAGGGGGGCGCCGCCGATGCGCTCCTCCACCCGGGCGATGCCGCGCCCGCCCATGCCCTCGTAGAAGTCGCAGGCGCGCGCGTTCTCGGCGAGCGCCCAGACCACGATCCGGTTCATCTCCCGCGCCCTGAGGTCGTTGCACACGGCCTTGAACAGGCGCCTGCCCAAGCCCACGCCCTGGTATTCGGGCAGGAGATAGAGCTCGTCGATCTCCCCGTCCGCCGGCAGCGACCGGTCGCGGCAGCGGCCGTAAGAGGCGTAGCCCGCCACCCCCTGGCCGATGTCGAGCACCGCCAGCGGGCGCCCGCGCGTGACGGTGGAGCGCCACCAGCGCAGGCCCCGGCGCGACAGCATCTTTTCGAGGGTCACGCCCGGAATGATGCCCTGGTAGGCCTCGCGCCATGCGGCGTCGAACACCCGCGACAGCCCCTCGGCGTCATCGGGCTTGGCCTGGCGGATACTGACGAGAAGATCGCTCATGGTCTTGGCTTCGGGAGAAGGGAAGCAATGGGTTCGAGCATCCGCGCAAGGTGGTTAACGCGGCCTTAAACGACGCTCGTCTCACCCCCGTGAAAGCGTGGCTATTCAAGCAGAAACGGGAGCTGGAGGGAAATGGGTCGGAACGACGCGGGGCAGTGATGTCAGCGTATGCGACGGCAGTATTCAGCTCTCTTCAAGAGTCACAATTCGTGAAGAGATATTTGCCTCAAGACGCGCCTCGCTCCGGACGTTTCCAATGTTGCCCCGTGTCTATGGTGCAACAGGCAGTTACCTCGCCTAGGAGCGTTCCCTGACCTGAAAGACATAAGATCTTTTTTATAACGTTATATAGTGTTATCCCAGATGGGAATAGGCCTTTTCTGCACCAGATTTACCTTCCTAGGAACACTGCTATGGCGAACTATTACATCCACCAGATCAACTCGGTCCTAACAACCGCTGCAGACGACCATGCCTTGGAGATCGAAGGTAACGACACCTAACTGTCGCCCAAGGCGGGTCATTGAAGACCGAAGGCGCTAACGCGGTCGCCGTCATGCTAACGAGCGCTCCGACTGCCTCCGGGGCAATGACGAACATTAGCATCTTCGGGTCGGTCGAGGCACTTGCGGCCCGTGCTATCTACGCATCGTACGGCAATGCCAGCATCTATGTCGGATCCTCGGGCAGTGTCGTTGGTCGGGCTGCCATCCGGATGAGAGGAGCTGTCCTTGTCGCAAACGACGAAACAATCCGATCGACCACAGGCTTAACGCTTTTCCATGAAGGAGAAGGCAGCCTGCCCTCTTCAACAGCGGGCAGATCATTTCACAAATATCGGACGCAGATGCAGTTTCTGCCTCGAATGGTTCTGATGCCGTCACCAATTCAGGCTTGATCCAAGGTGGTATAGACTTCCTGTTTGGCGATGACATTTATCGCGGCGAGCAGGGAACCCACGTCGGGTCCATTGACCTCGGCGAAGGCAATGACACGATCTACGGCGGAGTTGGCACAGAACGAATCATCGCGGGCTATGGGGACGATGTGATCGACGGCGGTGGCGGCGATGATGAACTGATCCTGCTGACCAACGTTGAGCACACCATCGATCTCCGAATTAGCACACCGCAGATTACGGGTCAGGGTCTCGACAGGATCCTCAACATTGAGAACCTGACAGGGAATATTCGCGGAGATACATTCACCGGCAATGCTTCTGACAACACCTTCACGGGCAAGGGCGGCAACGACGTGTTGGACGGCGGCGGCGGGGTCAACACAGCGGTCTTCTCCGGCAACAAGGCCGACTACACCATCACCAACAGCAACGGCACCGTCACGGTCAAGGACAACCGCGCCAGCCAGGACGGCGAGGACACCCTGACCAACATCCGCTTCGCCCGCTTCGAGGCCGAGAACAAGACCGTCGCGCTCATCAACAGCGCTCCCATCAGTCTGGCGCTCTCCGGTGCCGCTGTGGCCGAGAACGCCGCCGACGCCC
>NZ_JBHSBQ010000033.1:0-46594 GCF_042650665.1 Microvirga sp. GCM10011540
GAGCGACATGGAACCCTCCAGGTCTAAACCCAAGCCCCTACAGCCTGAACGCCGACCCCGCCTCAATCGCTCCAACCATTCGCCAGCAGTATCCCCCTTGTGGGGAGGAGGTGGAGGTGGGGGTGTGAGCGATAGCCTATGAAGGTGTGGCGCCGGCACCCCCACCCTGGCCCTCCCCACAAGGGGGAGGGAAGACCGTTGCGCTTCATGAGCCAGACTCCCGGGACGGTGATGAGCCGATCCGCGGAGCATCTCATGCCGGCCATGCCGTTAAAGCCGTTTACGCTGCGGTGGGGATGACGCAGCATGGGGCTTCGTCGAATCCGTTCGAGCCTGAAGGAGACCTTGCGTTGACCGCCCAAACCTCTTCGTACCGGGGCAATCCGGAGCCTGCGGCCGATCTTGCCGACTGGACGGCATCGGAGATGCTGGAAGGCTATTCCCGCAGGCAGGTCTCGCCGGTCGAGGTCGCGAAGGCCGTGATCGCGCGCATCGAGGCTTACGAGCCGCAACTGCAGGCGCTCTATGCGTTCGATCCCGAAGGGGCCCTGACGGCGGCGAAGGAATCCGAGGCCCGCTGGACCCGCGGCGAGGCGCTGCCCCTCGACGGGGTTCCGGGAACGATCAAGGAAAACATCGCGACGAAGGGCACGCCCATTCCCCTCGGCACCGCTGCGAGGGACCTTACGCCCGCCGCCGAGGATGCGCCGCCCGCCGCCCGCCTGCGCGAGGACGGCGTCGTCATCCTGGCCAAGACCACGATGCCCGATTACGGCATGCTCTCGTCAGGCCTTTCGAGCTTCCATCCCCTGGCGCGCAACCCGTGGGACCTCACCAAGAACCCGGGCGGCAGCTCGGCGGGCGCGGGCGCCGCGGCGGCGGCGGGCTACGGGCCGTTTCATATCGGCACCGATATCGGCGGGTCGATCCGCCTTCCGGCCGGCTGGTGCGGCGTCTTCGGCCTGAAACCGAGCTTCGGCCGCATTCCGATCGATCCGGCCTATTACGGCCGGGTGGCAGGCCCCATGACCCGCACGGTGCGGGATGCCGCGCTTATGATGCGCAGCCTGACGCGGCCCGATGCGCGCGATGCCATGAGCCTGCCCTACCAGGATCTGCCCTGGCTCGATCTCGACATCGACGTCAGGGGATTGAGGATCGGCGTCATGATGGAGGCCGGCATCGGCATGCCGCTCGATCCGGAGGTTCGGGCCTGCATCGAGGAAGCGGTGCGGATCTTCGCGGAGGCCGGAGCCGAGATCGCGGAGGTGCCGCCCTTCGTGACCCGCGAGATGCTCGACGGGCTCGACGATTTCTGGCGCCAGCGCGCCTGGATGGATATCGGGGCGCTCTCCGAGGAGCAGCGCTCGCGCGTTCTGCCCTACATCCTGTCCTGGGCGGAGGGCGGCAAGTCCCTCACGGGCGCCCGGGTCTACAACGGCATGAACCAGATGCTGGTGATGCGAAATGCGGCGGTCGCGGCGACGCGGGACTTCGATTTCGTGCTGTCGCCCGTCGCGCCGGTTCCGGCCTATCATGCGGAGCTGGCGTCGCCGATCCACGATCCGGAGGAGCCGTTCGAGCATATCGGCTACACGGTCGCGTTCAACATGTCGGATCAGCCTTCGGCCTCGGTCAATGCGGGCTTCACCGCATCGGGCCTGCCCATCGGCCTGCAGATCACCGGCCGCCGTTTCGATGATGTGGGTGTGATGCGCCTGAGCCAGGCCTGGGAGGGCATGTGTCCCTCCCAGCGGCCCTGGCCCAAGCTTTAACGGGGGCCGTATTTCGGCTGCGCGACCTGCACGGCGGTGGAGCCGGTCGTCTCCACCGAGACCGCCTTGCGCAGCCGCTTGACGAAGGCGCTCAGGCTATCGTCATCGGCAGGATCGCTGTCGAGTCTGGCCAGCGTGCTGCTGTCGAAGGGCTCCTCGTGGATCGTGCCGTCGGTCATGACCACGGTCTTGATGCCTGAGCTCACATCGAACGAGACCGACTTGATCGTCTGCGTCGTCGACGGATCGGGCGCCGCCTCCGGTGCGGCGGCCGTCTCCGCGGTCGGGACGGGAGGGGCGGCAGGCGCTGGAGCCGCCGGTTCCACGGCGGCGGTCCGAGGCTCCTCCTGGACGTCCGGCTGAGCCTCGGGGGCTTCGGCGGCCTGCTGCTGTTGCTGCTCGGCCTCCTTCCGGAGCTGCTCTTCTCTGGCCGCCTGCGCGGCCCGCTGGCGCTGGCGGGTGGCGTCGGCCGCGGCCTGCTCGGCCAGAACGCGCTTGAGGTTCTCCTGAGCCTGGAGCGCCGCCTGCTGCGTGGTCGATCCGAAGACCCCCACGAGCGGGTTGTTGAGGCGCTCCGCATCGGCCCTGGCCTTCGCGGCGTCGGCGGCATTGGCGGCGTCGATCCGCTTGCGCGCCGAGGCGACCTGTTCCGGATCGCTGCTCTCGTAGGAGAAGCGCTGGCCGTTGATGTCGTAATAGACCTTCTTGGCCTCTGCCCCGCCAATCATGACTCCGAGCGCAACCGTCGAGGCCGCCATCATCCTGAGTGTCTTGTGCATCGTCGTGTTCAAGTCTCCTGACTTGTTAAGACTCATTTAAAGATTATGGCGGGTCTATGACGTTGCTTAAGGATGACGAAAACTTCCGGGTATAGTAATAATGGATCAACACCGGCGAAGAACGCCGGGTCGGTTCTGCAGGAATACTGTCTGAGGGGGCATGATGGAGCGCGTGGGGTAGATCCCAGGTTTCGAAGCGCTATGTCGCGGCCGGTGGCGGGTTTTCCGCCCGTTGTCGTGCTGGTAAAGCAGCCCCATGACATACAAGGTTGCCGCCCTCTATCAGTTCGTTCCGCTGCCGGATTTCCAGGACCTCAAGGAGCAGCTCCGGCGGCTCTGCGTCGACCTGGAGATCAAGGGCACGCTGCTCCTCGCCCATGAGGGGGTCAACGGCACGGTCGCCGGACGCGCCGGGGCCATCGACGCTCTCGTGGAGGAGTTGCGCCGGGGAGCCCTGTTCGGCGGACGCCTCGACAATCTCGAACTGAAGTTCTCGACCGCCGCCGACATGCCGTTCCGCCGGATGAAGGTGCGGCTGAAGAGGGAGATCGTTACGCTGGGCAGCCCCGACGTCGATCCGACGGGGCGGGTCGGCACCTATGTGTCGCCGGAGGACTGGAACGAGCTTCTCGAAGATGGGGACATCGTGCTCCTCGACACGCGCAACGACTTCGAGGTCGCCATGGGCACCTTCGAGGGCGCGGTCGATCCCAGGATCAAGCGCTTCAGCGAGTTCCGCGACTTCGTCGGCAAGGAGCTCGATCCGCAGAAGCACAAGCGGATCGCCATGTTCTGCACCGGCGGCATCCGCTGCGAAAAGGCCAGCTCCTACATGTTGGCCAAAGGCTTCGAGGAGGTCTACCACCTCAAGGGCGGCATCCTGAAATATCTCGAGGACGTGCCGGAGGCCGAGAGCCGCTGGCGGGGCGAGTGCTTCGTGTTCGACGAGCGCGTCGCTCTCGGCCATGGCCTCGTGGAGCGCCCGGGCGCCGCGAAGCAGGACGGGGATGCCTCATCCCATGAGTGACGACGAAACCCTGAACGAGCGTATCGACCGTCTCGAAATCCGCATCGCCTATCAGGACGAGATCATCGAGGATCTCAACAAGACCGTCCTTGCGCAGTGGAAGCAGATCGACCTTCTCACCCGCCGGATCGCGGCCCTCACGGACCGCATCCAGGAGGCGGAGCGCAAGGCCGGCGGTCCCTCCGCTCCAGAGCCCCCGCCACCCCACTACTGAAGAAGCGGGCGGAGCGCCCGTAACCCGACAGGAAGACACCGATGCAGCGCCGCCTCCCTCTTGCCCTCACTCTCGCGCCCCTGGCCCTTGCCGCAGTCGCGACGCCGGTTCTGGCACAGCAGAAGCCGTCGGGTGCCGCGTCCCAGGTGCAGCCCCTGAAGCAGTTCAAGGACTGGACCATCGGCTGCGACAATGTCCGAAACTGCACGGCTCTGGGCCTCTCACCGGACGAGAGCATGATGGGGCCCTACGTGAAGATCGACCGCGCCGGGACTGCGGCCGCCACACCGGAGGTGACCTTCGTCGCCATTCCCGACGACGACGTGAAGGTCGCCGATCCCGGCCTGAAGCTCACCCTCGACGGCAAGGACATCCCGGGGCTTTCCGCGCAGCCCCTGAAAGCCAGCGCCGACGGCGACCTCGTCCGGGCTACCCTGCCTGCAGAGCAGGTCGGGGCCTTCATTGCGGCCCTGCGCAACGGCACGAACCTGAATCTCCAGCTCCTCGACGGAACGAAGGAGGCGGCGAACGGAACCGTGTCTCTCGCAGGTTCGGCGGCGGCGCTGCTCTACATGGACGACCAGCAGAAGCGGATCGGCACCGTCACCGCCCTCGCGCGCAAGGGCGATGCGCCAGCCTCGTCCATTCCGGCGCAGCCCGATCTGCCGGTGGTCGCCGCCAAACGCATGACCGAGATCGACGGCAAGGCGAAGCCGCCCCTGCCGGCGGGCATCGTCCGCCCGAAGGACGGCTTCTGCACCGACGGCTATCCGGACATCGTCATCAAGCTTTCGCCCAGCCAGACGCTCTGGGGCGTCTGCTCGCAGGCGGCGGCCTACAACTTCGATTACGAGTTCTACGTCGCCGGGCAGGGCCGCCCGAAGCCCGCGGCCTTCACGGCTCCCGGATTCGCGCAGGAGCGGGGCGCGAGCGTTCTGACCTCCCCGGGCCTCGCCGACGACGGCATGACGATCGGATCCTTCGCGAAGGGCAGGGGACTTGGCGATTGCGGCGTGATCACGGAATGGGCCTGGGACGGCACGGCGTTCAGGCCGATGAACGTGAGCATGATGGGGGCGTGCCGCGGCGTCTCCGCGGACGATTGGCCCGTGCTGTTCCAGGCCAAGCGCGGATAAGGCAGGCTATTGCAGCCTGTATTCCCCGTCGATGGTCCTCATTTCGGCGGGCCGGATGAGCCGGGCATGGGCAACCGTGACCGAGTGCAGCGGTCCGTCCAGCTTCTCCTCCCAGAAGGTGAGGAATTTCGTGAGGGCCGGGAATCTCGGGAAGATGTCGTAATCCTGCCAGACATATTCCTGGACGAGGGAGCGATGGTCCGGGATCCGGTAGAGGATCTGCGCGGTCGTGAGGCCGTAGCCCTGGAGCTGGCGGACAAATTCCGGTGACACCTGCATGAGGCGCTCCTTGCCTGTTTCGCTAACGCTCGGATTGGAGCAGAAGAAGGCGGGGCCGACAAGGTTGTCTGCGTAAAACTTTAGTGATTTCAGTATGTTGGCAGCAAGTGTAACCTGCTGCTACCAGCCAAGGTGGCACTCGCCCCAAGGGAGTGCCAAAATTTTTTTGCGACCCTCTTGAACGGTGAAGCTTGTCCACCCAAATCATCGCCGCGCGGGGGCCGAAGAGGACCCGCGCGGTTGGGTTAACCTACTGAAATATCTGGAGGAAGCTTCATGAAGTTCCGTCCTTTGCATGATCGCGTCGTGGTCAAGAGGATCGACGCGGAAGAGAAGACGGCGGGCGGGATCATCATTCCCGACACCGCGAAGGAAAAGCCCCAGCAGGGCGAGGTCATCGCGGTCGGCCCCGGCGCCCGGAACGAAGCCGGTCAGATCGTCGCCCTCGACGTGCAGGTCGGCGACATCGTGCTGTTCGGCAAGTGGTCCGGCACCGAGGTGAAGATCGGCGGCGAGGATCTCCTGATCATGAAGGAATCCGACATCATGGGCGTGGTCGAGCAGAGCGCCGCGCAGAAGAAGGCCGCTTAAGGCAACTCCATCCTCAAGAGTCACACATCGTTACGTCTCAAGGAGTGACGAAACATGGCTGCTAAAGAAGTCAAATTTTCCGCCGATGCCCGCGAGAAGATGCTGCGCGGCGTCGACATCCTCGCCGATGCGGTGAAGGTTACCCTCGGCCCCAAGGGCCGCAACGTGGTGATCGAGAAGTCCTTCGGCGCCCCGCGCATCACCAAGGACGGCGTCACCGTCGCCAAGGAGATCGAGCTTTCCGACAAGTTCGAGAACATGGGCGCCCAGATGGTCCGCGAGGTGGCGAGCAAGCAGAACGATCTCGCCGGCGACGGCACCACCACCGCCACCGTTCTGGCCCAGGCCATCGTGAAGGAAGGCGCCAAGGCGGTTGCCGCCGGCATGAACCCGATGGACCTCAAGCGCGGCATCGACATGGCCGTCGAGGCCGTCGTGCAGGATCTCCGCAAGAACGCCAAGAAGGTGACCTCCAACGACGAGATCGCCCAGGTCGGCACCATTTCCGCCAACGGCGACACCGAGATCGGCCGCATGATCGCCGAGGCGATGCAGAAGGTCGGCAACGAGGGTGTCATCACCGTCGAGGAGGCCAAGTCGCTGGAGACCGAGCTCGACGTGGTCGAGGGCATGCAGTTCGACCGCGGCTATCTTTCGCCGTACTTCATCACCAATGCCGAGAAGATGCGCGTGGAGCTGGAGGATCCCTACATCCTCATCCATGAGAAGAAGCTCTCGAACCTGCAGTCCATGCTGCCGATCCTCGAGGCCGTGGTGCAGTCCGGCAAGCCGCTGCTGATCGTGGCCGAGGACGTGGAAGGCGAGGCTCTCGCCACCCTCGTGGTCAACAAGCTGCGCGGCGGCCTGAAGATCGCCGCCGTGAAGGCTCCGGGCTTCGGCGACCGCCGCAAGGCCATGCTCGAGGACATCGCCATCCTCACCGGCGGCACCGCCGTGTCCGAGGATCTCGGCATCAAGCTCGAGAACGTGACCCTCAACATGCTCGGCCGCGCCCGCAAGGTCGTGATCGAGAAGGAGAACACCACCATCGTCGACGGTGCCGGTTCCCGCAACGACATCGAGGCTCGCGTCGCTCAGATCAAGGCGCAGATCGAGGAGACCACCTCGGACTACGACCGTGAGAAGCTCCAGGAGCGTCTCGCCAAGCTGGCGGGCGGCGTGGCCGTCATCCGCGTCGGCGGCGCCACCGAGGTCGAGGTCAAGGAGAAGAAGGACCGCGTTGACGACGCCATGCACGCCACCAAGGCTGCGGTCGAGGAAGGCATCCTGCCCGGCGGCGGCGTCGCGCTCCTGCGCGCCCTGAAGGCTCTCGACGCGGTGAAGCCCGAGAACGACGACCAGAAGACCGGCGTCGAGATCGTGCGCCGCGCCATGCAGGCCCCGGCCCGGCAGATCGCTATCAACGCGGGCGCCGACGGCTCCATCGTGGTCGGCAAGGTGCTGGAGCAGAGCGACTACGCCAAGGGCTGGAACGCCCAGACCGGCGAGTTCGGCGACCTCTACAAGCTCGGCATCATCGACCCGGCGAAGGTCGTGCGCGCGGCCCTGCAGGACGCCGCCTCGGTCGCCGGCCTCCTCGTCACTACCGAGGCCCTGATCGCCGAGAAGCCCAAGAAGGATGCGGCTCCGGCGATGCCCGGCGCCGGCATGGGCGGCATGGACTTCTAAGCGGCCCGAAGGGTCGTCCCGGACCAGCCGCGTCACGCCAGTGGCGCGGCGGCGATCCGGGAACCATGCAAGAGCCAGAAAACTACACGGCGTCGCGTTCGCGCGGCGCCGTTCTCTTTGGGCCGTAGAAGATCACCCAGGTCTTGAAGTCGTCCGAGAACGTCTCGAACCGGTGTGGCACGTAAGCCGGGACGTAGAGAAGGTCGCCGGGCCCGAAGGACACGAGTTCGTCGCCGCGGCTGAAGGTGCCGTGGCCCGAGGTGACGATGTAGAGCTCGTCACGCTCGTGCGGCGTCTGGTTGTCCCGGCCCACGGGGGCGTAGAGCTCGACGGAGATGTCGTCGCCCCGGTCGAAGACCACGTTGAACGGGTTTTGCGCCGAAAGCCGCGCCGCGGCGGCCGCCAGCGTGACCTGAATGTCGCTGGCCTGCGTGCCCTTCGTTGCCGCAGATGTCATCGAAGCCTCCATCGAACCGTTATCGTCCATCGCCGCGATCCTACACGGCCGCTTCCCGCCCGCGCAGGGTCGGGTCGAGCGCATCGCGCAGGCCGTCGCCCAGCAGGTTGAGGCCCAGCACCGACAGCGCGATGGCAATGCCCGGCGCGAAGGCCAGGTGAGGGGCCTGCGAGAGATAGGTCTGCGCGTCGCTCAGCATCCGGCCCCAGCTCGGATTGGGCGGGCGGACGCCGAGCCCGAGATAGCTCAGGCCCGCCTCGGTGAGGATGGCGAGGGCGAGCTGGATCGTCACCTGCACGATGAGGGCGCCCGCGATGTTGGGCATCACGTCCTCCCAGGTGATCCGAAGCGGATGCTTGCCGAGGGCGCGTGCCGCCGCGATGTAGTCGAGGGTCCAGACCTGGAGCGCCACGCCGCGGGTGACGCGGGCGAAGACCGGGATGTTGAAGACCGCGATGGCGAGAATCGCCGCGAGCGGGCCGGATCCGAGAAGCGCGCCGATCATGATGGCCGACAGCACCGCCGGAAAGGCGAAGACCACGTCCGAGACGCGCATGGCGATCTCGTCGGCGATGCCCTTCCAGGCCGCGGCGGCGGTGCCGATGGCCGTGCCGATGGCGGCGCCCAGCAGCACGGCGGGCCAGGCGATGGCGAGCGAGTTCCACGCGCCGACCATGAGGAGCGAGGCGACGTCCCGGCCGAAATGGTCCGTGCCGAGGAGGCCCGCCTCCAGCGGCCCCTTCAGGCGCAGGGCAATGCGCACCCGCGTGGGCACTTCGGGGGTCCAGAACAGCGAGAGCAGGGCGGTCGCGATGAGAGCGGCCGTGAGAATGCCGCCGACGACAAGCGCGGTGTTCCAGCGCAGGCGAAGCAGGCCCCTCATGCGCGGCTCCTCAGGCGCGGATCGAGGATGGCGTAGCCGATATCGACGAGGAAGTTCACCACGATCACCAGTCCGGAAAAGATCAGCACGATGTCCTTGATCACCACGAGGTCGCGCTGGTTCAGCGCCTGATAGGCGAGGCGCCCGAGGCCGGGCAGGTTGAACACGTTCTCCACCAGGATGGCGCCGCCGAAGAAGAACGAGAGCTGCAGGCCGAGAATGGTGGTGACGGGAATGAGCGCGTTCGGCACCACGTGCCGCCGCATGGTGGAGCGCTGGTTCACGCCCTTGGCCCGCGCGGTGCGCACGAAGTCGGCGCCGATCACCTCCAGCGTGGCCGAGCGCGTCACGCGGGTCAGCACCGCCGCCTGGGGCAGGGCGAGCGCCACGGCGGGAAGCAGGAGGGCCTGGAGCGCCGGCGCGATGCCGGCATCCCACCCCGGAAAGCCGCCGGCGGGAAACCAGCCGAGCCAGGTCGAGAAGAACAGGATGAAGATCAGGCCGATCCAGAAATTCGGCACCGCCACCCCGAGCTGGCTGAACACCAGCACCGCGCGATCCACGACCCCGTCCCGCCGCGCCGCCGCGGCGACGCCCAGCGGCAGCGCCAGCAGGGTCGAGATGACGATGGCGAGCAGGCTCAAGGGCAGCGTCACGCCCATGCGTTCGGCCACCAGCTTCGAGACCGGCATCTTGTAGGTGATGGACGTGCCGAGGTCGCCGCGCAGGACGATACCGCCGACCCATTCCACGTAGCGGACGAGCGCCGGCCGGTCGAGGCCGAGCTCCTGCCGAAGGGCGGCGAGCGTATCCTCCCGCGCGGCGGTGCCGAGCATGATGGCGGCCGGATCGCCGGGCAGGACCTCCAGGATCAGGAAGATCGCCAGCGATACGAAGAGCAGGGTCACTGCCAGCGAGACGAGACGCGAGATGACAAGACGCAACATGAAGCCGAACTTACGAGCCGCCCTTTCCGTCCCCCTTGCAGGGAGGGAAAGGGGTGAGGGGGACGTGGCGGGGTGAGCGAGATCGTCCAGGTGAGGGATTACGGGACTTTCCGGATATGGCGCCCTTTCCCTCCCCCTTGCGGGGAGGGCCAGGGTGGGGGTGTGAGCGATAGCCTGTGAAGGTGTGGCGCCCACACCCCCACCTCCACCTCCTCCCCACCGCAAGTCGGGTGTTCCCGACTTGCGCAAGAGGGTGCGGATCTCGGGCAAGCCCGAGGTCCGTGGGGAGGAGGGCTGGGGCGGCGCTGCCTGCGCGATCCTTCAAGTGTCCATCCCCTCGATGTCGCTTCGCTCGACCTCTCCCTCGGGGAGAGGTGAAGGGCGCGAGCCTCACTCCGTCCAATAGACCTCCGTCACGTCGTTCGACGGGATCGGGGTGTTCTCCCACATGCCTTTCAACTTGGCGTCCCAGACGCCGAGCTTGGGCAGCTGGAACAGGAATAGGGCGGGCACGTCCTCGGCCAGGATCTTCTGGGCCTCGGCGTATTTGGCGTAGCGCGCCTTCTCGTCCGTGGTCTTGGCGATGTCCGCCATCAGCGCCTTGAACCTGTCGTTCTTGTAATTGAAGTAGTAGTTGTCGCGGGCGAAGATCTCCATGTCGAGCGGCTCCGCGTGGGCCACGATCGTCATGTCGTAGTCCTTGCCCCGGAAGACCTCCTCGATCCACTTGGCGGGAAACTCGGTGGGGACGATCTTCAGGTCGACGCCGACCTCGGACAGCATGGCGGAGATGAGCTCCGCCGAGCGGCTCGCATAGGCCATCTGCGGGCTCTTGATGGTGATCGACAGGCCGTTGCCGTAGCCCGCCTCCTCCAGAAGCGCCTTTGCCTTGGCCGGGTCGTAGGGGATCGCACCCGTCATGTCGACGAAGGCCGGATGGTTGGGCGAGAAGAAGCTGCCGATGGGCTGGCCGAAGCCGGAATAGGCGCCTTCGACGAGTGCCTTGCGGTCGATGGCGTGCATGAGCGCGCGGCGCACGCGCGGATCGTCGAAGGGCTTCTTGGCATTGTTCATGCCGGCCACGATCTCGCCCTCGGTGTTTCCGGCCACCGCCGTGAAGCGGTTGTCGTTCTGGAATTCGCCGAAGAGCTCGGGGGCGCCGAGATTGGGGAAGGCGTCGACATCGCCGGCCTTCAGGGCCGCGACCTGGGCCTGGGGATCGTTGATGAACCGGAAGGTGACGCTGTCGAGCTTGGTCTTGTCCTTCTGCCAGTAATCCTCGTTGCGGGTCAGCTCGACCCGGTCGCCGCGGGTCCAGGACTTGAACTTGAACGGGCCCGTCCCGACCGGGTTGGACTTGTTGTTCTCCGCCGTCTCGGGCGCGACGATCACCGCGTCGCCCCAGCCGAGATAGTTGAGGAAGTTGCCCGAGGGCTCCTTCAGCTTGATCACGACCGTCTGCGGATCGGGCGTCTCGATGGATTCGATGGGCGCGAAGATCTGCTTCTGCGCATTGGTGGAGTTCGGTGCCCGGGCGCGGTCGAAGGCGAACTTCACGTCGGCGGAATCGAAGGTCGTGCCGTCGTGGAACTTCACGCCGTCCTGCAGGCGGAAGGTGTAGGTGCGGCCGTCGGGAGAGACCTCCCAGCTCTTGGCGAGCAGGGGCTGCACGCGGCCGTTCCGGTCGATGCGGACGAGGCCCTCGTAGAGATTGGCCCAGGTCACCTCGCGGATGGCGACCGGCGCGGCGATGGTCGGGTCGAGGCCCGGCGGTTCGAGGGCCATGCCCACGACGAGGGAGGTCTTGGCGGCAAAGGCCGGGGCAAAGCTGAAGGAGAGGAGAAGGGCGGCGGCCAGGAAGCGCTTCGACATGAACGGGTTCCATCCGGTAGGTGCTGGAAGGGCTCGACTGAGTCCAGCTTACGCACCCAGGCGGCGGATGGAAGCCGCAAGTTAACGATTCCCGCGATTAAAGTCCTCGGCTCGCTCGTGCCTCCCATGGGAGGTCGCCGTCAGCCGGGATGAGAGGTTCGGAGCTGAAATCGGAATAGCGCGACGTTTTTCCCTCCCCCTTGTGGGGAGGGCCAGTGTGGGGGTGCCGGCGCCACACCTTCATAGGCTATCGCTCACACCCCCACCTCCACCTCCTCCCCACAAGGGGGAGGAGAGCAACGCGGAGCTTCCGGTGAGGCTCAAGATCCGTGGGGAGGAGAGCAGGGCGGCGCCATCGGCGTCAAAACCACCGAGGCCGTTTGCGATCAGATGCAGCGGCCGCCGTCGACCTCCAGCACCACGCCGGTGATCATGCTCGCCTCGTCCGAGGCGAGGTAGAGCGCCGCGTTGGCGATGTCCTGCGGGGTCGAGAAGCGCCCGAGCGGGATCGAGTTGACGAATTGCTGGCGCCTCTCGGGCGTGTCCTCGCCCATGAAGGTCGAGAGCAGCGGCGTCTCGCCCGCGACCGGCGCGAGCGCGCAGACGCGGATGCGCTCGGGGGCCAGTTCCACCGCCATGGACTTGGTCATGGTGTGAACGGCGCCCTTGGTGCTGTTGTACCAGGTGAGGCCGGGGCGGGGGCGCAGGCCCGCGGTCGAGCCCACATTGATGAACACGCCGCCGCCCTGCTGGCGCATCTGCGGCACGGCGGCCCTGGCGAAGTGGTAGATCGACTTCACGTTCACGGCGAAGATGCGGTCGAACTCCTCCTCCTCGACCTCCAGCATCGACCGGTTGCGGTGCGTGATGCCCGCATTGTTCACGACGATGTCGAGGCGGCCGAAGGCGTCGAGGGTCTTCTGCACCGCCGCCTGCACGTCGGCGGCCTTGGAGACGTCGGTGGCGAGCCCGAGGGCGGAATCGCCGATCCTGCCCGCCGCCGCCTTCGCGGCCTCCTGGTTGATGTCGACGATGACGACCTTGGCGCCCTCGCGCGCGAACGTTTCCGCGATGCCCAGGCCGAAGCCGGAGCCGGCGCCCGTGACGAGCGCCACCTTGCCTTCAAGGCGTTTCATGCTGATCCCCTTTTGATGTGTTTCGGCCGGGTTCTTACCCGTGCGCGATGACGATGGTCCTGGTCGTGGTGAACTCGATCAGTCCCTCGAAACCCTTCTCGCGGCCATGGCCCGAGCGGCCGAACCCGCCGAACGGCAGCTCGATGCCGCCACCTGCGCCGTAGCAGTTCACGAAGACCTGGCCCACCCGCATGGCGCGGCCGACCCGGGTCGAGCGCATGCCGTCGCGGGACCAGACGCCTGCGGCAAGGCCGTACGGCGTGCCGTTGGCGAGGCGGATCGCCTCGGCCTCGTCTTCGAAGGGCGTCGCCACGAGAACCGGGCCGAACACCTCTTCCTGGGACAGGATGCTCTCGTGGGCGACGGGCGCGAAGAAGGTGGGCGCCACGTAGTAGCCGCCCTTGGGGGCGTCCTGTGCGACGCTGCCGGAGGCCGCGACCGTGAGCCCTTCTCCCGCCGCGCGGTCGAGATAGCTCTGGACGCGACGCTGCTGCGCCTGATTGATCATCGGACCGAGATCGGGCTCCGCATCGGGGCGTCCGGCGCGCAGATTGCGGAAGCGTTCGGAGACCGCAGCGGCCACGTCCTTGAAGATGCCGCGCTGGACCAGAAGCCGGCTTCCGGCCGAGCAGGTCTGCCCGCCGTTCTGGATGATGGCGTTGACGAGCACGGGGAGCGCCCGGTCGAGGTCGGCGTCGTCGAACACCACCTGGGCCGACTTGCCGCCGAGTTCGAGGGTGACGCCCACGTGGTTCTGTGCCGCCGCCGTCTGCACGGCGGTGCCGGTCTCCGGGCTGCCGGTGAAGGACAGGAAGTCGATGCCGGGATGTCCCGCGAGCGCCGCGCCCGCCGTGCGGCCCAGCCCGGTGACGACGTTGACTGCGCCATCGGGGAAGCCCACCTCGCGGGCGAGCGCCGCCACGCGCAGGATGGTGAGCGAGGCGTCCTCCGCGGGCTTCACCACGGTGGCGTTGCCGGCTGCCAGCGCCGCGCCGACGGACCGGCCGAAGATCTGCATCGGGTAGTTCCAGGGCACGATATGCCCCGTCACCCCGTGCGGCACGCGCTCGACGCCGATGAAATGGGTGTTGAGGTAGGGAATGACCTCGCCGTGCAGCTTGTCGGCGGCGCTGCCGTAGAATTCGAAATAGCGCGCGAGCGCCACGGCGTCGGCCTTGGCCTGACGGAGCGGCTTGCCGTTGTCGCGGCTCTCCAGCTCGCCGAGTTCGTCGACCCGGGCCTCCACGGCGGCGGCGAGGCGCATGAGCAGGCGGCCGCGCTCGGTGGCGGTCAGCCTGCCCCAGGAGCCCTCGAAGGCGGCGCGGGCCGCCTTGACGGCCGCGTCCACATCGGCGGCCGTGCCGGAAGCGATGCGGGCGAAGAGGGAGCCGTCCACCGGGGACAGGACGTCGAGCATCGCCCCGTCCGATGCCGGTACATTGCGTCCGCCGATGAGGTTCTGGTGAACCATGTCCGGCGCTACGGTGAAGCTCGCCTGCTCGTCCACGTTTCCATCCTTCCTTAGGTCATTCTGTGCGTGCCCGGTACGGCAGCGAGGAGCTGGCGCGTATAGGCATGTTTGGGTTCGGCGAAAAGTTGAGCCGTTTCGGCCATTTCCACAATCCGCCCTTTTTGCATGACTGCCACGCGGTCGCAGATCTGCGCCGCCACCCTCAGGTCGTGGGTGATGAAGAGGATCGCCAGGCCGAATTCCTCCTGCAGGTTGCGGATCAGCTTGAGGATTTCCGCCTGGACGGAGACGTCGAGGGCGGAGACGGCCTCGTCCGCCACCAGTACGTCCGGCCGCATGGCGAGCGCCCGGGCGATGCCGATGCGCTGGCGCTGGCCGCCGGAGAATTCGTGCGGATAGCGGTCGGCCGCGTTGGCGGGCAGGCCCACCAGCTCCAGAAGCTCCCGCGCCCGCGACAGGGCCACGCCTGCGTCCTCGCCCTGCGTGATCGGCCCCTCGGCGATGATGCGCCCGACCGTCCGGCGCGGGTTGAGGGAGGCGAAGGGGTCCTGGAACACCATCTGGATGCGCCGCCGCTGCGGCCGCAGATCCCTCTGGGAGAGGGCGCTGAAAGGCAGGTCGCCGATCTCGATGAGCCCGCCATCGGGCTCGATCAGGCGCAGGACGCAGCGGCCGACGGTGGACTTGCCGGAGCCCGATTCCCCCACCAGCCCCAGGGTCTCGCCGCGCCGGATGTCGAAGCTCACCGCATCCGCCGCCTGGACCTCGCGGCCCTTGCTGAAGAAGCCGCGTCCGCCATAGGTCTTGGTGAGGCGGTCGACCTTGAGGGAGATGGGCTCTCCCGCCAGAGCCTTCGGCTGCGGAGGCGTCAGGGACGGCACGGCGGCCAGGAGCCGCTTCGTATAGTCGTGCTGCGGCCGGGTGAGGACCTGCTCGGCCGGTCCCTGCTCGACCAGCTCGCCCTGCTGCAGCACCGCGACCCGGTCGGCGATCTCCGCCACCACGCCGAAATCGTGGGTGATGAACAGGACCGCCGTGCCCTTCTTGCGCCGCAGGTTGTCGATGAGCTTCAGGACCTGGGCCTGGGTGGTCACGTCGAGGGCGGTGGTCGGCTCGTCGGCGATGAGGAGCTTCGGCTCCAGCGCCAGCGCCATGGCGATCATCACGCGCTGGCGCTGGCCGCCGGAGAGCTCGTGCGGATAGGCGCGGGCGATGAGCCCGGGATGGGGGAGGTTGACCTCGTCGAGAAGCTCCAGGGTGCGCTTCCGGCGCGCCGTCTGGCTGAGGAGTCCGTGCGCCCGGAACGTCTCGGCGATCTGGTCCTCGACCCGCATGACCGGGTTGAGGGAGGTCATCGGCTCCTGGAACACGGTGCCCACGTCGCGTCCCCGCACGTCGCACCATTCCTCCTCGGTGAGGGACAGAAGGTCGATCCCCGCGAGGGTGATCGCCCCCGACAGCACCTGCACGCTTCGCGGCAGGAGACCGATGGTCGCCATGGCGGTCATGGACTTGCCCGAACCGGATTCGCCCACGACGCAGAGCGTCTCGCCGGGATGGATGGAGAGCGACAGGTCCCTGATCGCGTAGTCGCGATCCGCAAGCCTGGGCAGACCGAGGGACAGGTTCTCGATCTTCAGCACGGGGGAGGAGCTCGCCATCCAATTCTCCTAGGATCTGCGATGCCGGAGCAGGGCGCAGGGCAGGGCGGCGATCATCCTCGCCATATGTGCCGCTCCGTCAATCCGCCGCAGAGGCTTGGCTTGGGAAAAGGCCCGTCTGCGGGCACCGGGAGATGGGGCGGTCTGAGCCCAATGTCTAAGACCGGCCGCGTTGAGAACCGGTCGGGATTCCCCATATCTAGCCCTTCCCCTGGAGGGCTTTTCCCGGACGATGCGCGATTCAGTGACCAATCCGACCAAGGAGCGTCTGTCCGCCTGTCTGGCCGCGCAGCGCCATGCCTTGCGGGCGGAAGGCCCGCTGACCGTGGAGCGGCGGGCGGAGACGCTGAAGGGGCTCGCGGATGCGGTCCTGCGTCATGCGGATGACTTCGCCGACGCCGTCCGGCAGGATTTCGGACACCGCTCCGTCCACGAGACGAAGCTGGCCGACCTTTATCCGGTGGTCGCGGGCCTGCGCCACGCAAGGCGGAATTTCCGGTGCTGGATGAAGCCGCGCCGCCGGCCGATCCAGTGGATGTTCAAGCCCGCCTCGGGACGCGTCGTCTACCAGCCGCTCGGCGTGGTGGGGATCATTTCCCCCTGGAACTATCCGGTGCAGCTCGCCCTCGCGCCGCTTGCCGGCGCAATTGCCGCCGGAAACCGGGTCATGATCAAGCCCTCCGAGATCACGCCAGCGACCTCGGCCCTGCTGGAGACGGTGATCGGCGAGGTCTTCAAGCCGCACGAGGTCGCCGTCGTGCAGGGCGGGCCGGACGTGGCGGAGGCGTTCACCGCCCTCAAGTTCGACCACCTCCTCTTCACGGGTTCCACCGCCGTGGGGCGCCACGTCATGCGGGCGGCGTCCGAGAACCTCGTTCCGGTGACCCTCGAACTCGGCGGCAAATCCCCCACTCTCGTCGCCCCCGACTACCCTCTCGACAAGGCGGCGGAGCGCATCGCGGCCGGAAAGCTGTTCAATGCGGGCCAGACCTGCATCGCGCCGGATTACGTTCTGGTGCCGCGCGGCAGCGAAACGGCCTTCGTCGAGGCGTTCAAGGCGGCGGCGACGAAGCTCTACCCGACGCTCGGCGCGAACCCGGACTACACCGCCATCGTCAACGACCGGCATTACGAGCGGATCGGCCGCCTCGTCGCGGATGCCCTGGAGCGCGGCGCCCGCGCGCACGAGGTCAATCCCGCCGGGGAGACGCTCCAGGCTTCCGGGCGCAAGATCGCGCCCGTTCTCCTCCTCAGTGCGCCCGATGACGCCCTGGCCCTGCGGGAGGAGATCTTCGGGCCCGTCCTACCCATCGTGCCCTACGACACGCTGGAGGAGGCCTTCGGGTATATCGGCGAGCGTCCGCGCCCCTTGGCCTTCTATCTGTTCAGCCACGACAAGGAGACGGTGGAGTACGGCGTTCAGCGGGTCGTCGCCGGCGGCATGGCCGTCAACGATACGCTGCTGCACTGCGTGCAGGAGGAGCTGCCCTTCGGCGGCGTCGGCGAGAGCGGCATGGGCGCCTATCACGGCGAGGCGGGCTTTCGCACCTTCAGCCACGCGAAGTCAGTTTTCCGTCAGGCGCGCCTCAACGGAGCGGGCATGACGAAGCCGCCTTACGGCAAGCGCATGGAGCGCCTGCTGGGTCTGATCCTGCGCTGACCGGGCAGCGCCCTCAGGAATCTGCGGGCAGGGGAACGGAGACGTCGTAGGAGACGCCCGTCGGCGCGAAGTTGATGACCACGTAGCCCGACAACTCGCCCTCGATGCTGCGGCGGATCAGCCGCGAGCCGAAGCCCTGGCGCTTTGGCTTCTCCACCAGGGGACCGCCCCTTTCGCTCCAATGCAGGCGAAGCTGCTTCGGGCGCTCGGGATCCGCGATGACGGACCACGTGACCTCGACCTGCCCTGACGGCGTCGAGAGCGCCCCGTATTTGGCCGCATTCGTCACCAGCTCGTGCAGGACCAGCCCGAAATTGATGGCATAGCGGGCGGGAAGGTTGACCTTCGGACCCTCGATGACGGCCCTGTCGTCGCCGTTCCGGCGGTAGGGGGCGAGCTCCTGCCGGGCGAGATCGTGCAGATCGGCATCGCGCCAGGAGTTGCGCGTCAGGAGGTCGTGGGTCTTCGACAGGGCCAGCAGCCGCCCTTCGAAGGCCTCCTTGAAGCCCGCGGAGTTGCCCGCGGAGCGCAGGGTCTGCGCCGCGATGGACTGGACCGTGGCGAGGGTGTTCTTCACCCGGTGGTTCAGTTCGTCGAGAAGGAACCGCTGCTGGTCCTCGGCCTGCTTGCGGTCGGTCACGTCCTGGAAGATTCCGACGAAGTAGACCGGCTTTCCCTGCGAGTTGAAGAAGACGCGGCCCTTCGCGTTGATCCAGCGCACCTCTCCGCCGGGGTGTCGCACGCGGTACTCGTCCTCGTACTCGCCTTTTCCCTGAACCGCCGCCCGCAGCTTGTCGAAGACGCTGTCCACATCGTCGGGATGCACCAGTTCACGCCACTCGGGAATGGTGATCGTCGTCTTCTCGGGAGGCAGGCCGAGAAGGGCGGCCGACTGGCTCGACCAGCCTCCGGCTCCCTTGAGGTGGTCGTACCACCAGGTCCCCATATGGCCGGCATCGAGGGCGAGGCGCGCGCGTTCCTCGCTCGCCTGCAGGGCCTTCTGCCGCTCAGCCACATCGTCCATCAGGTCGTTGAAGGCGTTCGCCAGAACACCGAGCTCGCCCGGGCTGCCGGGCAGGTTGATGCGCGCGAGATAGTTGCCGCGGCGCCAGGCGCGCACCGCATCCGTCATCATGTCGAACGGCTTGGTGATGAAGGTGCGGCTGATGAGCCAGGACAGGGAGAGAGCCAGGATCAGGGCGGCTGCGATGAGCATGAAGCCGCGCCGGGAGGCTTGGTTGATCGTCCTGAAGGCCGCCTTCGACGACAGGCCGGCGCTGACATAGAGACCCTTCGGCGGCATCTGGACCGGGATGTAGCCCAGGATGCGCCTGACGCCGTCCTGGCTGACCGCCTCGAAGCTCCCGGCACGGTTGGAATGGACGATCTCCCGGAAGGGCTCGGGGATCCTGGTTCCGATGAAACGTTCCGGGAGGGGCTCCCGCGCGAGGATGATGCCGTTCCGGTCGGCGATCGTGACGGACCCGCCTGCGGGAAGCACGCGCTCCTTCAGCTTCTGGCCGAGCCACCGCAGATCGAGGGCGGTGGCGATGACACCGCTGACTTCTCCGTCGTCGCTCCAGATCGGCATCGCCAGCGGCAGGACCGGATGGGCGCCGAGCCCGCCCTCGGTGAATTCGGGCGTGTAGGTGCCGACGACGAAGCCCCGCTCCCGCAGGACATCCTGGAAATAGGGGCGGCCGCTGAACTGGGTCAGGCTGACGGGAAGCGGCGATTGCTGGCAGCGCACCCGGCCGTCGAGATCGAGCGCCACGAAGGCCAGAAGATACGGGACCTTCTGCTGCAGCGCGCGCAGGTAGTTGCTGCAGGCGGGCGCATTGAAGGTGCGAATCGAGGGCGTTTCGTCCACCGCGATCAGGAGGCTCTGGATGCCGTCGAAGATGCGCTCGAGCTCCGATGCGGCGACTCCCGCCTGACGGATCGCGAGATCGTTCACTTCAGCTTCACGGGCGCGACGAAGGGAGACTTCCGTATAGGTCCAGATCACGAGCGCCGGCAGAACCGAGATCAGCGCCAGGAGAAGCAGCCGCTTCGTCAGTGTCATGCAAAGGTCCAGCTTGCGGGACGACAGGGGACCACAAAGATCGGCAAGCGTCCACCCTGACGCAGCATCACGATCTTGCTTATGCGGCCTGGAGATGCCACGGAAGCGGGAATGGCTGCTCCTCCTCTTCTTCTCCTCCAGGATATTGCGCTCACCTTCGGCGGCACGCCGCTGATCGAGAGCGCCGAATTGTCGGTTTCGCCGGGCGAGCGCGCGTGCCTCGTCGGCCGCAACGGCTCGGGCAAGTCGACCCTGCTCAAGATCGCGGCGGGGCTCGTCGAAGCCGACCGGGGCAAGCGTTTCGTCCAGCCCGGCGCGACGGTGCGCTACCTCGCGCAGGAGCCGGACCTGAGCGCCTATCCGAACACGCTGGCCTATGTGGAGGCCGGCCTCGGACCGGGGGACGATCCCTACCGGGCGCGCTACCTGCTCGAACAGCTCGGCCTGACCGGCGAGGAGGTGCCCTCCCGGCTCTCGGGCGGCGAGGCGCGCCGGGCTGCCCTGGCCCAGGTTCTGGCGCCCGCGCCCGACATCCTGCTCCTCGACGAGCCGACGAATCACCTGGATCTTCCCGCCATCGAGTGGCTCGAAAGCGAGCTGAAGAGCCTGCGCTCCGCCCTGGTACTCATCAGCCACGACCGCCGCTTTCTGGAGAGCCTGTCGCAGGCCACGGTCTGGCTCGACCGGGGCCGGACGCGCCGCATGGATCAGGGCTTCGCCCATTTCGAGGAATGGCGCGACCAGGTTCTGGAGCAGGAGGAGGCCGAACATCACAAGCTCGGCCGCAAGCTCGTCGCCGAGGCCGATTGGCTGCGCTACGGCGTGACGGCACGGCGCAAGCGGAACGTGCGCCGCCTCGGCAACCTTCAGGCCATGCGCCAGCAGCACCGCGACCGCAAGCGGGCGGTCGGCACCGTGAGCATCAGCCTCGCGGAGGCCGAGCAGTCCGGCACCCTCGTGGTCGAGGCCGAGGGCGTGTCGAAATCCTACGACGGCCGTCCCATTGTCGCGGACCTGTCGCTGCGCATCCTGCGCGGGGACCGTCTCGGCATCATCGGCCCGAACGGGGCCGGCAAGACCACGCTCATCAACCTGCTCACCGGCGTCGTCGCGCCGGACGAGGGGCGGGTGCGGCTGGGGGCCAATCTCCAGATGGTGACGCTCGACCAGCGCCGCATGAGCCTCGACCCGAACGCCACCGTGGCCGAGACCCTGACCGGCGGACGCGGCGACACGGTAGTGATCGGCGGGCAGACCAAGCACGTCATCGGCTACATGAAGGACTTTCTGTTTTCTCCCGAACAGGCGCGCACACCGGTCGGCGTGCTCTCGGGCGGCGAGCGCAATCGCCTGATGCTCGCCCGGGCCCTGGCGCAGCCCTCGAACCTGCTGGTGCTCGACGAGCCCACCAACGATCTCGACCTCGAGACCCTGGACCTGCTCCAGGAAATGATCACGGATTATTCCGGCACCGTCATCCTCGTTAGCCACGACCGCGACTTCCTCGACCGCACCGTGAACTCCGTACTGGTGTCGGAAGGCGCGGGCCGCTGGCTCGAATATGCCGGCGGCTATACGGACATGGTCGCCCAGCGTGGCCAGGGCGTGCAGGCCAGGACGGTGGAGAAGGAAGCCAAGTCCAGGGGAGGCGACACGTCGTCGTCGAACCAGTCCTCCGCTGCCGCGTCCAAGCGCAAGCTCAGCTTCAACGAGCAGCACGACCTCAAGACCCTGCCCAAGCGCATGGGCGAGATGGAGGCGAAGATCGCCAAGGTGCAGGAGATCCTAGCCGATCCCGACCTCTACTCCCGCGACCCCGCCCGTTTCCAGAAGGCGATGGATGCACTCACGCAGCTGCAGACAGAACTCAGCGCGGCGGAAGAGCGCTGGCTCGAACTAGAGATGCTGCGCGAGGAACTCGACGGCTGACCGCAATCCGTTTCAGCTCGCAATCCGGTCCGCCTTCATCGCGCCACAGGAAATAAGCCATCGTTAACGCCTCCTGCGACATGGTGACGTAAAGTCATGTTCGGAGATTGGGGCAATGTCGTCTCTTGCGCGTTTGCGGTGGCCGTCTGTTCGCGTGCGTGTCGCCGCGCTCAGCGGCGTGATGGTGCTGGGTTTCGGAATCATCGGCGCGGTGTTCCAGACCGGACGCAGCGAGGTCGAGCAGGCCCTCGAAGGCCAGCAGACCTATGCGGCCCTGGCCGAGAAGGCCTACCAGTTCCGGGGCCGCGCCGATGCCCTGAAGGTCACGGCCCGCGAATGGACGGCGACCCGCCTCGGCCATCTTGCCCAGGCCTTCACCGAACAGCACGGGGCGCTCGTCTCGCGGCTCGACGAGATCAAGGCGGCTCCGGGTGCGGACCTGATCGAGCCCGAGGTCCAGGAGCTCGCCCAGCGCGCGGCGGCCCTGAGCGAGCAGGCGAAGGAGCTCGACAGGCTCTATGCGGAGGTCGGCTACCAGGCGGAGGAGGGCGCCCGCGGACGCCTTCTGACCACGGCCACGGCTCTCGAAAAGACCGCCCGGCCCCTCGCCAGCAGTGAGGATTTCGATGCGGTGCGCGTGTGGGCGGCAACGCTCGGCATGTTCCGGCAGGAGGCGCGGGCGCAGCGCGAGCTGGAAGACATGATCCTGGGCGCCTTCGAGGTCGACCAGGGCCGCTTCACGCGGGCCATTCCCCGCCTCGGCGGGGATGCGGCTGCGTTGCGCGGCCCCATCGCGGCTGCGGGCGAAGCCTATCGGGATGCCTTCAATGCCTGGGCGGAGCTGGAGAAGAAGGTGATGGGAGAAGGCGAGCGCCTGATGGGCCAGTTCGACCTGCTCGTCCCGACCCTCGAACAGCTGCTCACGAAGGTGCGGGCGGAGGCGGACAAGACCGGCGCGCAGCTGATCGCCTCGCAGGAGCGGACCTTCACGCTCATCCTCTGGGTGATGGGCGCGGCTCTCGTCCTCGGCCTGACCCTGACCATGCTCGTGGGACGCTCGATCTCCCTGCCGCTCGTCCGCCTGCAACGCGCCATGCAGCGCCTGGCCGACGGCGACGCCTCCACGGAAATCCCGTCCACCGGCGCGTCCGACGAGATCGGCGCCATGGCGCGCACCGTCCTGGTGTTCCGCGACAACGCCCGCGAGCGCGAGCGCCTCACCGGCGAGCGCGAGGGCATGGCCGCGTTCGAGGCCCAGCGGGCCTCGGCCATCGCGGGAGCGATCAGCGCCTTCGACGCCTCCGTCGAGGAGATCCTGGCGGAGGTCCGCAGGGCCACCGACGACCTCGCCTCGGCTTCCGGGCAGCTCAAGGGCTCCGCTCACCACGTGACCGAACAGGCGCAGGTGGCGGGCGATGCGACCCTGCGGGCGTCGCAGAACGTGTCTGCCGTGGCGAGTGCCGCGGAGGAACTCGACGCGTCCCTGGCCCAGGTGGCGGCCCAGACCAGCGAGTCGACCCGGGCGTCCGAACGCGCGGTCGCCGAGGCGCGGGGCGCGTCCCACTCCATGTCGGCCCTGTCGGCGGCGACCTCGCAGATCGGCGAGGTCGCAGACCTCATCCGCAGCATCGCCGAGCAGACCAACCTGCTCGCCCTCAACGCCACCATCGAGGCGGCCCGGGCCGGGGAGGCCGGTCGCGGCTTCGCCGTGGTGGCAAGCGAGGTCAAGGCGCTGGCCAGCCAGACCACCCGCGCCACCGAGGACATCGCCCGGCAGATCGAGGCGGTCCAGGCGGCCTCGCAGGACACGCTGGGCGCCCTCGGCTCGGTGCAGGAGACGGTGGAGAGCCTGGCCTCCGTGGTGTCGTCCGTGGCGGCGGCCGTGGGCCAGCAGACGGCGGCGGTTTCCGAGATCGCCCGCAGCGTCAGCCAGGTCTCCAGCGAGGCCCAGGCGGGTGCTTCCGCCATCCAGACCACCGAGACGGTCGCCACCCAGTCGCTTCAGGCGGCCCATGCCGTCGCGGACCTGTCCGTGGCGCTGGAGCGTCAGGCGGAGCGCCTGGGCGCCGAGATCGGCCGCTTCCTGGAGACGGTCCGGGCCGCCTGAGGCGCCCGTCCTTTACGACGATGCAAGCGGCCGGTCCCATGGGACCGGCCGTTCGCGCATCAGGAGGTCACCGACCGGCGGGCGGCGTCGATCTGGGCATCGAGATGCGCCACGAGATCGCCCGGCAGGTCGAGCAGGGCGGTGAGACGGCTGAGATAGGCCTTCTCCTCCGGCGTATCCACGTCCCCGATCGCGACCCGGGAGGCCACGTAGAGCTCTGCGGCGTGTTCCTTGGTCCGGGGCAGGCGGGCGACGGCGGCGGCATCCGCGGGCTTGGCCATCAGGTCGAGCAGGAACGCCTTCTCCTCGCTGCCGAGGCCGAGCTGCTGGATCTGCTCCTGGATGCGCGTGCTTTCCTCGCCGTTCAGGTGCCCGTCCGACTTGGCGGCCGAGATCATGGCCTGCACGAGGGCGAGGCCCATCTCGTTGCCGTCCTTGTCCGTTTCCTCCTCCAGGCGGAAGCCGCTGCCTGCCGGAGGCTGGGGCGGGATGTTCCCCTTCTGCCCGACGCTCGGCATCTGCTGCGCCTGCCAATCCTGGTAGGCCTTGAAGGCGACGCTCGCGAGCACCGCGAGGCCGCCGGCCTTGAGCAGCGATCCGCCCTTGGAGCGGCCGCCGCGCGAGCCCAGGATCAGCGACAGCAGGCTGCCGCCGGCAAGGCCGCCCATCCCGCCGGGGATCATCGATCCCAGATCGCCCATTCCTCCTTGCCGTCCGCCCATGCGCCCCTGGCCCGGATGCCCGCCGAAGGGGCCCTGCTGCCGGTGCCGCTGCTGCCCCTGACTCGCCATGAGACTGTCCAGAATGCTGCCGAGATTCATGCCTTTGCTCCCTGTCACCTCTACTCACCTGAGTAAGGCAGGGAACTGGGAAGAGTTCCTCGATAGATGCACGCCCGCGGCGTTCGGACCGGTGCAGATGTCGAATAATTCAGGGCGAGCCCATGAATTCCAGCCGGTTTCCGAGCGGGTCCGCCACATAGAAGCGGCGGATCTCGGGGATGGCGTCGTCCCAGGTCGGTTCGTGCCCGGCCCGGGCGAGCGTGCGGGCGAGGCCGTCGAGGTCGGCCACCGCAATGGCGGGATGGGCCTTGCGCGCCGGGCGGAAATCCACCTCGACGCCCAGGTGGATCTGGACCGCGCCCGACCTGAGACAGAGCCCTCCGCGAGCGGCGAGGGCCGCCGGTTTCGCGACCTCCTCCATTCTGAGGAGATCGACGTAGAAGCGGCGGCAGACCTCCTCGGCGCCCGCTGGAATCGCGAGCTGGACGTGGTCGATGCGCAGCATCACGCCTCCTTGCGGTATGCCGCCACCTCCTGCTCGATGGCGCCGAAGATGGAATGCCCGGCCTTGTCCTTCATCTCGATGCGGATCGTGTCGCCGAAGCGCAGGAAGGGCGTCCTGGGCTGGCCCTGCAGGATGGTCTCGACGGTGCGCTGCTCGGCGATGCAGGAATAGCCCAGGCCACCTTCGGCGGCGGGCCTGCCGGGGCCGCCGTCCTTGTCCTTGTTGGAGACGGTGCCCGAGCCGATGATCGTGCCCGGCCCGAGGGGCCTCGTCTTCGCCGCGTGGGCGATCAGGGTCGGGAAGTCGAAGGTCATGTCGACGCCTGCGTTCGGGCAGCCGAAGGGCTTGCCGTTGAGGGTCGAGATCAGGGGCAGGTGGAGCTTGCCGCCGTCCCAGGCGTCGCCTAGCTCGTCGGGCGTCACGGCCACGGGCGAGAGGGTGGAGGAGGGCTTGGCCTGGAAGAAGCCGAAGCCCTTCGCCAGTTCGGCGGGAATCAGGTTGCGCAGGGAGACGTCGTTCACCAGGACGATGAGCCGGATCGCGGCGGCCGCCTCCTCGCGGGTCGCCCCCATGGGCACGTCGCCCGTGATCACCGCGACTTCGGCCTCGAAATCGATGCCGTGGGCCTCGTCGGCGGCGAAGACGAGGTCGCGCGGGCCGAGGAAGCTGTCGGAGCCGCCCTGGTACATGAGCGGGTCGGTCCAGAAGGATTCCGGCATCTCGGCCCCGCGGGCCTTTCGCACCAGCTCCACATGGTTCACATAGGCCGAGCCGTCCGCCCATTGATAGGCGCGGGGCAGGGGGGAGGCGCAATCGTGCTCGTGGAAGCGGAATGAGGGCACCGAGCCGTGTTCGAGCTGCTCGGCCAGGTCCCGGAGCAGGGGCTCGACCCTGTCCCAATCATCGAGGGCTTGCTGCAGCGTCGGAACGATGAAGAATGCGTCCGTTGCGCGAGTCAGGTCTCTCGAGACGACGACGAGGCGGCCATCACGGCCTTGCTTGAGGGAAGAAAGCTTCATAGCCACCGACCGGGTTGTTGTGATTTACTGAGCTTGCAACGGAAAATTTCGCGGGGAAACGCCTGATGACCACAATGACGTTGAAAAGAAGAAACTTCCTGAAAGGAGCCGGGCTCGCGGCGGCGGCCGGCACGGTGGCCGCACCGGCGATTGCCCAGTCGATGCCGGAGATTCGCTGGCGCCTGACGTCGAGCTTCCCGAAATCGCTCGATACGATCTTCGGCACGGCCGAGACCTTCTCGAAGTACATGGCCGAGGCGACGGACGGCAAATTCCAGATCCAGGTCTTCGCCCCCGGCGAGATCGTCGGCGGCCTGCAGGCCCTCGATGCGGTGCAGAACGGCGCCGTGGAATGCGCGCACACCCCGGTCTACTTCTATTTCGGCAAGGACCCGACCCTGGCGCTCGGAACCGGCATCCCCTTCGGCCTCAATGCCCGGCAGCAGCATTCCTGGTGGCATTTCGCGGGCGGCAAGGAAGTCGTCAACGACGCTCTGGCGAAGTTCAACGCCACCTCCTTCGCCTGCGGCAATTCCGGCACCCAGATGGGCGGCTTCTTCCGCAAGGAGATCAACACCATCGAGGACCTGAAGGGCCTCAAGTTCCGCATCGGCGGCCTCGGCGGCATGGTGCTGGCCAAGCTCGGCGTGGTGCCGCAGCAGGTCGCGCCCGGCGACGTCTATCCGGCCCTGGAGCGCGGCACCCTCGATGCGGCCGAGTTCGTCGGCCCCTACGACGACGAGAAGCTCGGCTTCCTCAAGGTGGCCAAGTACTACTACGCCCCCGGCTGGTGGGAGGGCGGCGCCATGCTCCACCTCGTGGTCAACCAGCAGAAGTACAACGAGCTGCCGAAGCATTATCAGGCCATCCTGTTCAACGCCTGCGAGGCGGCGAACAACTGGATGTTGGCCAAGTACGACGCGGTGAACGGCAACGCACTGCGCCGCATGGTCGGCGCCGGCGCGGAACTGCGCACGTTCTCGCAGCCGATCATGGAGGCCTCGCTCAAGGCCGCGAACGAGCTCTATGCCGAACTCTCCGCCAAGAGCCCGGAATTCAAGAAGGGCTACGATTCGATGACGGCCTACCGGGCCGAGGTGCTGCCCTGGTGGCAGCTCAACGAATACGCCTTCGACACCTTCATGATCCGCACCCGCGGACGGGTCTGATGTCCGGGTGCTGATGCCGGGGACACCCATGCCCCGCCCGGGCCAGGACTTGGCCCGGGCGGGGGCAGGACGACTGGCGGCGCCGTCGGTCGTGCTGGCGGCGCTGCTCGGTGTCGCCACCGTGGCGAGCTTCCTCGGTGCCTGGTGGTGGCTGTTCGACATCGCGTCACATTTCCGGCCGCAGCTTGCGGCCGCCAGCCTCGTCTGCCTCGCGACGGCGCTGTTCGCACGGTCCCGGGCGGCAGCGATCCTGTGCCTGGTCCTCGTCGCCGCCAACGCGGTGCCCCTGCTTCCCTATCTCTCCGGCAGCGCCAGGGCAGCGGGCGCCGAGCGGGCGGATCTGCGGGTTCTGACCCTCAACCTGCATCTTGAAGGAGCCGACATGGACGCCGTCCGACGCCTGATCGCGTCGGAGGATCCGGACGTCGTCATGTTCACGGAAATGCCCGCCGACGATGGCGCAATCCTGGCCGGGCTGAGGGACGCCTATCCGCACCGGACCGAGTATCGTCGCGGCTCGCCCTTCGACGTGGTTCTGCTGAGCCGGTGGCGAATCGAAGATTGGTCCATGGACCGGAATGTGGCGCCCTACCTTCCGGTTCTCTCGGCTCGGCTTTGCGGAGCACAGTCCCGGCAGCGCTGCATCACGATCGTGGGGCTCCACGCGGCACGTCCCTTCGGCAGGGAGGGCCGGCGCCAGCGGGCGCAGCTCGATGCTGCCGCTGCCGCCGTCCGCGCCGCACCGTTGCAGCAGGCGGTGGTGATGGGCGATCTCAATCTCACGCCCTGGTCTCATGCCTTCCATCGTTTCACTCAGGGCGCAGGCGTTCGCGGCAACCCGCCGGAACGGGGGCTGGCGGCGACGTGGCTGTCGCGCGTGCCCCTGTTCGGACTCATGATCGATCATGTTCTCGCCAGTCCGAACGTAAGGATCGTCCGGGCCTGGGTCGGTGCGGACGTGGGCTCCGATCACCTCCCGGTCATTGCCGACCTGGCTTTCGAGCCGGAGCCCTGATCCCGGCTATTTCGGCTCGCGCCTGTTCGGATCGAAGTGCTTCTTCAGCTTGTGCCCGTAGGCGCCGTAATCCTTCTGCAGCGCCTCGGTCTGCGCGGCGAAGGCGGTCACCTTCTGCGGAAAGCGGGTTTCGAACATGAAGGCCATGGTGCCTTCCAGCTTGTGGGGCTTCAATTCGACGTTGCTCGCCTTCTCGAACGAGTCCACGTCGGGCCCGTGCGGCAGCATCGTGTTGTGCAGCGATATTCCCCCCGGCACGAATCCGCCACCGGTCTTCGCATCGTAGACGCCGTAGATCAGGCCCATGAACTCGCTCATCACGTTCATGTGGTACCACGGGGGGCGGAAGGTGTTCTCGGCCACCAGCCAGCGCTCGGGGAAGATCACGAAATCGATGTTGGCGGTGCCGGGCGTCTCGGAGGGCGAGGTCAGCACGGTGAAGATCGAGGGGTCGGCATGATCGTAGAGAAGCGGCCCCACCGGCGAGTAGCGGCGCAAGTCGTATTTGTAAGGTGCATAATTGCCGTGCCATGCCACCACGTCGAGCGGGGAATGCTCGATATCCGCGGCCCAGAGCGCGCCGCCCCATTTCACGTACATGGTCGAGGGCGCATCCTTGTCCTCATAGGCCGCGACGGGCGTGAGGAAGTCCCGCGGATTGGCAAGGCAATTGGCCCCGATGGGGCCACGCTCCGGCAGAGTGAACGCGCCGCCGTAGTTTTCACAGAGATATCCGCGCGCGGGCCCGCCGGTCAGCTCCACCCGGATCTTCACGCCGCGCGGAATGATGGCGATCTCGCCCGGTTGGATGTCGATGATGCCGAATTCGGTCCACAGGCGCAGGCCTCCCTGCTGCGGCACGAACAGCATCTCGCCGTCGGCATTGTAGAAGTATTCGTCCGTCATCGAGCGGGTGACGAGATAGACATGCGCGCCCATGCCGGCCTGGGTGCCCGCATCGCCGGCGGTGGTGATGGTGCGGATGCCTTCGAGGAAGGAGATTTTCCCGTCCGGAATCGGGATCGGGTCCCAGCGCATAGGGGCAATCGGCACGTCCGCCTCATGGGCGGGGGCCGTGCGCCACAGGCCGATATCCGCTTTTCGAAACTGCCCCCAATGGGTCACGGTGGGCCTGATGCGGTAAAGCCAGGAGCGCTCGTTGGTGGTGCGCGGCGCGGTGAAAGGCGAGCCGCTGAGCTGCTCCGCATACAGGCCATAAGCGCATTTCTGGGGCGAGTTGCGCCCTATGGGCAGCGCGCCGGGAAGAGCCTCGGTTTCAAAGCCGTTGCCGAAGCCCGACATGTAGCCGGGCTGAATGGCGCTCTCGATCCGGTCGGCGGCCTGTCCCTGCAGGGAAGGGTTCTGGACGTTCATGAGCGCTCTCCCTGAATGATCCGTTGTCGGAATACCTGAACGATATTGACCTTGCGGCACATAAATCTAGTTGCCAGTGCAACGAATTTTCCTTATTAGTTGCACTGGCAACGATTGATGTCAATGATGGCTTCTCATTCCGCAGCAAAGAAGGAAGCGCTCGAGCCCCGGGTGGTTCTGGAGCGTTTCCTGCCTTATCGGCTCAACGTTCTGGCGAGCCTGACGTCCAACGCGCTCGCGCAGATCTATGCGGAGCGGTTCGGCCTCTCGATTCCGGCCTGGCGGATCGTCGCCACGCTCGGGCAGTACGACGTGCGCACCGCGCGGGACATCGCGGCCCATGGGGTCATGCACAAATCCACCGTCTCCCGCGCCGTCTCGTCCCTGGAGCAAAGGGGGCTCATCGTCCGCAGGCCCAACCAGGACGACCGGCGCGAGGAGCTGCTGGCCCTGACGCCGGAGGGGCGCACCATCTACGACGCCCTCGCTCCGCAGGCGCTGGCCTTCGAGGACCGCTTGGTCTCGGTGCTGAGCCCCGAGGAGCTGGAAACCCTGGGCGGCCTCGTCGAGAAGCTCACACTTCATGCCCGGTCGCTCGCGCCGGAAGGGGAGGGCGAGGCGTGAAGCTCTACACCTATTTCCGCTCCTCCGCCGCCTACCGGGTGCGGATCGCCCTCAACCTCAAGGGCGTCTCCTACGAATCCCTGCCGGTCAATCTTCTCAAGGGCGAGCAGCGCGGCGACGGCTACCGGGCCATGAATCCCCAGGGGCGCGTGCCGTCCCTCGATATCGGCGACGCCATCCTCACCCAGTCGCCCGCCATTCTCGAATATCTGGACGAGGTCTATCCCGAGCCGCCGCTGCTTCCGGTCGGCGCGGTCAACCGCGCCAAGGTTCGCGCCGTCGCCAGCCTGATCGCCTGCGATATCCATCCGCTGAACAATTCCGGCACCCTGGGCTACCTCAAGAACAAGCTGGGGCACGACCAGGCGGCAGCCGACGAGTGGTATGCCCACTGGGTCCGGCAGGGGTTCGAGGCCATCGAGACGATGCTCGGGCCGGGGCCTTACGCCTTCGGCCCGCGCGTGACCCTCGCGGACGTCTATCTCGTGCCGCAGGTCTTCAACGCCCGGCGCTTCAACGTCGCGCTCGACGCCTTTCCCAGGATCGCCGCCGTGGAGGCCGCGTGCATGGCGCACCGGGCCTTCCAGGATGCCGCGCCCGAACGCCAGCCGGACGCGGCCTAGAGACGACGGATCGCATCCGCCGCCGGGGCGGATGCGTTGTTTCGACGAGCAGGCCTGCGAAGGCCGAAGCATAACAGGAGGAAACCATGGGACCATTCCCGCACGACGCGCCGCCGCCGGCCATTTCCGAAGAAAACCCGATGGGGACCGACGGCTTCGAGTTCGTGGAGTTCTGCCATCCCGATCCGCAGGAGCTCGACCGGCTCTTCAAGGCGATGGGGTTCAGCCTCGTCGCGAAGCACCGCTCCAAGAACGTCCTGCTCTACCGGCAGGGCGACATCAATTTCGTGGTGAACGCCCAGCCCGGCTCCTTCGCCGAGCGATTCGCCAGCCAGCACGGTCCCTCGGCTCCCGCCATGGCCTTCCGGGTGGTGGACGCGAAGCAGGCCTTCGACCGCGCCCTTAAGCTCGGCGCCAAGCCAGTCCAGACCCATACCGGCCCGAACGAGCTCGAGATTCCCGCCATCGAAGGCATCGGCGGACTCCAGATCTACCTCGTGGACCGCTACGGCGCGAAGGGCTCGATCTACGACGTCGATTTCGAATGGCTCGGGGACCCCGATCCCAGGCCGCACGGCGTGGGCCTGGACTACATCGACCACCTCACCCACAACGTCTATCGCGGGCGCCTGAACGAATGGGGGGCCTTCTACGAGCGGCTCTTCAACTTCCGCCAGATCCGCTACTTCGACATCGAGGGCAAGGTAAGCGGCCTGCATTCGCGCGCCATGACCAGCCCGGACGGCAAGATCCGCATTCCGATCAACGAGGATGCGGGCGAGAGCGGGCAGATCGAGGAATACCTGCAGGAATACAAGGGGGAGGGGATCCAGCACGTGGCGCTGGGCTCCTACGACCTCTACGATTCCATCGAGGCCCTCCTCGATGCGGGCGTGGAGTTCATGCCGGCCCCCAACGAGATCTACTATTCGCGCATCGACAAGCGCCTGCCCAAGCACGGCGAGCCCCTCGACCGGCTGAAGAAGAACGGCATCCTAATCGACGGCGAGGGCGTGGTGGAGGGCGGCTTCACCAAGGTGCTGCTGCAGCGCTTCGGCAAGACCGCCATCGGGCCGATCTTCTTCGAGTTCATCCAGCGCAAGGGCGACGACGGATTCGGCGAGGGCAACTTCAAGGCGCTCTTCGAATCCATCGAGGAGGACCAGATCCGTCGCGGGGTTCTGAAGCCCAAGGTCGCCTGAGGCACGTAACAACGATTCGTCGGAGGCCGGGCTCGTCCCGGCCTCTTGTCGTTGGGGCAGGAGGGAATTCCCGCCTCCGAAGCCCCCAACTTATTCACAGCCTGCCACCAGGACCTGGGGCCTTCAGCAGAACGATTCTGCCGGCCCGGACGGCCGATCATACTCCCCAAAGCCCTTTCATTTTAGGGATTTGTTAGGGAACGGCGGCAAATCTTTACGAAAGGTAAATGGGCGTGGGCGGAATCGTTGCCTTTGTGCAACATGCCCTCGAAAAGCCCCCCTTGGCGCCCGTTTTGGGCCTTCATTCTGTTGCTTGCGAAACGGGGCTGGCTAATGTGGCTTCAGCGACGGGGGCACCCCGGTCGTGATTTGGTGATTTCCGGCCAATGGGGCTGGAGACGTCAAGTCCTAGGGGAAAAGGGACGTGTTTAGGCTTCGTTGAAGCACTCGAGGCACAAACCCGGCCCCCCAAGGGTCTCGAAACTTTGGAGGTCAACCATGAAGCTCGTTAAGAGCCTTCTGCTCGGATCGGCTGCGGGTCTCGCCGCCGTCGTGAGCGCCCAGGCTGCGGATCTTCCCGTTCGGAAGGCTGCTCCTGTTGAGTACGTTCGCGTCTGCTCCACCTACGGCGCAGGCTTCTTCTACATCCCCGGCACGGAAACCTGCATCCGCGTCGGTGGCCGCATCCGCGCTGACTACCTGTACGGCGAGCCGCTCACCCGCGCTGAGGACGCCGTTGGCTTCCGCGCTCGTGGTCGTCTGAATGTCGACACTCGCACCGCGACGGCTTACGGCCTCCTGCGCGCCTACATCCGCTACGAGCTCACCCGCTCCTCGGGCACGCCGTTCGGTCTGTCCAACACCGGCGTTGGCGCCAGCCTGAGCACGAACCTGGCTCAGGCATTCGTTCAGTTCGGTGGCCTGACCGCTGGTCGTGTCACGTCGTTCTTCTCGAACGCCGACCTGCCGACCGGCCACATGGGCACGCTGCGCTTCGACGACGCGCCGGACGTGACTCTGCTCGCTTACACCTTCTCGTTCGGCAACGGCTTCTCGGCCACCCTGTCGCTCGAAGACGGTCTCGAGCGCCGTCGCGGCATCGATGCCTTTGACTTCGATCCGCTCGGCTACGCTGGTCAGCGCGTTCCGGACGTGGTCGCGAACGTGAAGTACACCGGCACGTGGGGTGGCGCTCAGCTCTCCGGTGCGATCCATCAGCTCCGCGCACTGGACCTGTTCACCAATCCGGTTACCGGTTTCACGGACTACCCTGACACCGAGTATGGCTTCGCCATTGCTGCAACCGCCCACGTGAACCTGCCGATGCTCGCTCCGGGCGACGCTCTGTGGATTGCCGCGACCTATACTGATGGCGCTCCGGCTTACCTGGATGGCGGCAACGCCGGCACGATCATCAGCCCGTTCGCTCAGTACGAGTTCGGGCGGCCGACGCTCGTCGACGCCACCTACGATCCGCTGACGGGCGACCTGAAGAAGACCCGCGCCTGGGCTATCGCCGGTGGTTTCCGTCACTACTGGACCCCGCAGATCCGGTCGAACCTCTTCGGTTCGTACCTGCACTCGGACAGCCGCGTGTCGGTCGCTAACAGCGGTGACTTCCGCGAGTACCGCATCGGCGCGAACGTGTTCTGGCAGCCGGTTTCCGGCCTCGACCTCGGCGTGGAAGTCATCTACGCCAACACGGACCTGCGTGGCGTTAACCCGGTCAACGCACTCGGCTACCGCGACTCGAACGGCTGGGAAGGCCGCTTCCGCGTCCAGCGCGATTTCTAATCGGCTCAAACCGATTGGTAGAGGAAACCCCGGTGGTAACACTGGGGTTTTCTTTTTTCGCGAGTAAATGGCGTGTTGTAGGGCAGCGCGAGGGCTAGCCGCCTGTTCTGTTCATCATGGAAATCGCTGTAACCGAAGCGCAGGGCTGCGTGCACCCATGCGGAGCCGTTTGCATAGGTTCATGCGGCGCTGGTCCTCGCGGCCGGGAGCTCTCTCACTCCCGGGAGCCGCTGCATCGCCGGCGTACAAAGCCGGGCTTGCCTGTCAGGTCGCGCTCTCGGCCTCGGCGATCAGGCGCCTGACGGCTTCGATGAGGTCGCCCTCGAAGGCCGGGGCATGGCCCTGGTCGGGCACGGTGATGGCGGTCAGGCGCGGGTGCTTTTCCTGCATCGCCCTCAGGGTCTCGGCCGAAAGCAGGTCGGAGTTGCCGCCCCTGACGGCGAGAACCGGCACGGGAGCCAATCCCTCGAACAGGGGCCACAGGATCGGAAGCGGCATCTCGAGATCGATGGCCTCCAAGGTTTTCATGAGCTTGGGGTCGTAGTTGAGCCGAAGGCCGTCGCCGTTCTCGTGCCAGGTGCCTCGCGCCAGCTTTTCCCACTGCTCCTCGGTGAAGCGCGGGAACTGGGCGTCGGAAATGCGCTTCAGGATCTGGCCCGCCTCCTGCATCGTGCGCGGCTGCGGCAGCTTGCCGACATAGCTCCTGATCCGAACCAGACCCTTGCCGTCGATCACCGGTCCCACATCGTTGAGCACCGCTCCGCGAAGCAGCGTCGGTCGGATCGCGCCGAGGGCCATGGTGATCAGGCCGCCCCGGGAGGTTCCGACGAAGACGGCCTGGTCGATTCCGGCGGCGGTGAGAACCTGCAGGGTGTCGTTCAGCTCGATGCGGACGTCGTAATTGCGCCAGTCCTCGTCCCAGTCGGAGCGTCCGCGTCCGCGATAGTCCAGGGACAGAACCCGGCGCGGCCGGGCCTCATCCCGGCTGAGGGCTTCCGCCAGTTCGTGGAAATCCCCCGAGGTCCGCGCCAGTCCCGGCAGGCAGACGACGGGCAGGGCTCCTCCGATTTCGGGGCCGTAATCGCGCGCATAGAGACGAAGGCCGTCGGCGGCCGATACGAAGAAATCTCGGAAGCCGCCGTTCATGTCTCACCCCACCCCTGTTTTCGACGGGAGGGATCCTGCCTCAATAATCGGTCGCTGTCGCGTCCGCCGTGGCGGGCGCTTCCTCTTCATCCATCCGCTGGCGGTAGACGAGAAGGTTCTCCATCACGCGCTGGACGTAGTTGCGCGTCTCGTAGAAGGGAATCCGCTCGATCCAGTCCACCACGTCCACGTGCGGCTGGCGCGGATCGCCATAGGCCCTGACCCATTTGATCACGTTGCCGCCGCCTGCATTGTAGGAGGCGAAGGCGAGGATGTGGGACCCCTTCCAGTCCTCCATCAGCTCTCCGAGATGGGCCGCGCCGAGTTTGGCGTTGTAGGAGGGGTCCTGCGTCAGGCGCTGCAGGTCGAAATCGACCTTGAACCGCTTCGCGGTCCGCTTCGCGGTCGCCGGCATCAGCTGCATCAGGCCGCGCGCTCCCGCGCTGGAGACGGCGCGCGGGTTGAAGGCGCTTTCCTGCCTGGCAATGGCATAGACCATCGCCGGCTCCACCTCGTCGCCGACCGGCTCGAAATCCGGGATCGCCGCGAGGGGATAGGCATGGGTGTCGAGCGGGAAGCCCCGTTGCGTGGCGATCTTGCCGATGGCGAGGACCGCCCGGGGATTGTTCTCCGCCGTGGCGACGCCGGCAAGGGCGTCGAGCTTGCCCGGGTCGGAGAGGGTCTGCGCGAGGTCGATGTAGAGGGAAAGGGCGAGGTCCGGCTCGTCGATCTGCTGCAGCAGCTTCACGGCCTGAACCGGAGCCAGGGCCTCGAACGCCTTGCGCTCGTCCTCGGAGAGCGGATCGGCGCTTCGCAGGGGCACCTTCCGTCCGAGCTTGTCCATGGCAAGCTGGCCGTAATAGGTCGTCGGCATGTCGGCGGCGCGCTCGTAGAAGAGCTTCGCATCCGCCTCCGCGCCGGCCGCTTCCGCGGCGCGTCCCTGCCAATAGGCGATCCGCGCCACCGAGATCGGCGTCGAGGCGGTTTTCGCAACCGTGGCGAAGTGCCGGGCGGCGCTCGTCGGGTCGTTCAGGAAGCGGAGCGCGATCCAGCCGGCATGGAACTCCGCCTCGATCTGCTGGGCCGGCGATTCCGCCGCGTGGTGGCTCGCCACCTCGTAGGCGTTCTTGGCGTCGCCCTTGTCCAGGAGCGTCCGGGTGATCAGGCGCTGCTCCGCCCACCATTCGTCCCCGTCGACGCGCAGCTCGTGGTCGCGCGGAGCCGCCTGGATCACAGCGGCAGCCTCGACCAGCTTGTTGCTCCGGCGCAGGAAGAGCGCGCGGGAAAACAGATAGGAAGGGTCCTTGCGCAGGGCCGCGGGAACGGCGGCGAAAGCCTTCTCGGCCTTCTTCTTGCCTTGGAAGATGCCCATGCGGGCCTTCACGAGGGTGGCGTAGTCGTTGCCCGCATGGCCGGCGGCGCGGGTGGCGGCGCCCCAGTTCTCCTTGAGCAGGAAGCGCTCCATGCGGAAACGGTGATCCGCCTGGCTCAGCACGCCGGGGAACCGGTCGAGGATGCGGCGCTCCAGGTCGTTCCCGAAGCTGTCCTCGCGCCAGACGTGGCGGATCTGGTCGTTCGCCTGCGCCTCGAGGCCATCCGCCTTCAGGGCGAAGGCAAGGGCGATCCGGCCCGATGCGGTCAGCGGCGCCTGCCGGGCGAAGAAGGCGCGAATCTCGGAAGAGGGCCTGCGCTCGGCCACCAGCGCCTCCTCGGCCTTGCGCCGGAGCAGGGTCGTCACGGGCCAGTCGGGATAATCCTTCTGGAAGGCCATCATCCGGTCGAACCCGACCGGGATGCCGCCTCGGATGGCGAACCACTCCGTCAGGGCCACGGCCGCAGGCTGGGTGAGCTTGGTCTTCAGGATCGTGGCCTCGGTCCAGTCGCCGTCGCGGTAGGCCTTGAGGATCGAGGGCAGGTGATCCAGGTCGCCGTCGACCTTCTGCAGGGGAACGAAGCCTTCCGCCGGGGCGGCCGGCTGGCCTTCCGGAGCCGGAGCGGCGACCGCGGGCTCCGGCTGTGCGGGCGCCGGAGAGGGATCGGCCTGCACGGCGAAGGCCGAAAGCTGGACGAGAGCTGCAGACGCCATCAGGCGCGTGAGAAGGCGCATCTTTAGGCTCATGAGATCCCCTTATGCCACCGTCACCATTTGGCGATGACGACGTTTCACTTGAGGAAACACCAAGAGCCGGGCTAGGACAACAGGCCAAAGGGCGGTTTGCGCCGATGCGTCGCAGCTCTTATGTGTAAGGCCCGATGGGCTTCCAGAACCCGGCGCATCTTTCTTGAGGATTACCCATGACCCAATTCAAAGGCTCCATCACGGCTCTTGTGACCCCCTTCAAGGATGGGGCCGTCGATGAAGCGGCGTTCCGGGCCTTCATCAACTGGCAGATCGAGAACGGCACCCATGGTCTCGTGCCCGTCGGCACGACCGGCGAGAGCCCGACCCTGAGCCACAAGGAGCACGACCGAGTCGTCGAGATCTGCGTCGAGGAGGCGAAGGGCCGGGTCCCCGTCATCGCCGGCGCCGGCTCCAACAGCACCGCCGAGGCCGTGGCCTTCTCCAAGCACGCGGAAAAGGTGGGGGCCGACGCGGTCCTCATCGTGACGCCCTACTACAACAAGCCGACGCAGGAAGGCCTGTACCATCACTTCAAGGCCATCAACGATGCCATCGGCATTCCGATCTTCATCTACAACATCCCGGGCCGGTCGGTGATCGACATGTCCGTCGCCACCATGGCGCGGCTCTACGAGCTCAAGAACATCGCCGGCGTGAAGGACGCGACCGCCAACCTCGCCCGCGCCAGCCTCCAGCGGCAGGTCATGGGGCCCGATTTCATCCAGCTCTCGGGAGAGGACGCCACCGCCCTCGGCTTCATGGCCCATGGCGGCCACGGCTGCATCTCCGTGACGGCGAATGTCGCGCCGGCGCTCTGCTCCGAGATGCAGGAGGCCTGCCTGGGCGGCGACTATGCCGCCGCTCTGAAGGTGCAGGACCGGCTCATGCCGCTGCACGAGGCCATGTTCGTGGAAACCAACCCGTCCCCGGCGAAATATGCCGCGTCCGTGCTGGGCCTCATGGAGGATACGGTGCGCCTGCCGCTGCTGCCGGTCTCGGACGGCACAAAGCAGGTGATCCGCTCCGCCATGACCCATGCGGGCCTGATCAACGCTTGAGCGCCATGAAGAACAATCAGAAGAACGCCCACCGGGTCGTCGCCGACAACAGGAAGGCGAGGTTCAACTACGAGATCCTCGACACCTACGAGGCCGGCATCGCGCTGACCGGCACGGAGGTCAAATCCCTGCGCCAGGGCAAGGCCACCATCGGGGAGGCCTATGCCGGGCCGTCGGGCGAGGAGATGTTCCTCTACAACGCATATATCCCGGAATACCTGCAGGCGAACCGCTTCAACCACGAAACCCGGCGCCCGCGCCGGCTGCTGCTGCACAAGCGGGAGATCAACAAGCTGATCGGCGCCACGCAGCGCGAGGGCTTCACGGTCATTCCGCTGCGGGTCTACTTCAACGACCGCGGCCGGGCGAAGGTGGAGCTGGGACTGGGACGCGGCAAGAAGCTCCACGACAAGCGCGAGACCGAGAAGGCACGCGACTGGGACCGCGAGAAGGCGCGCCTCATGCGCCAGAAGGGCTGACGGGTTCCTCCGGCCAGCCCTTATCCTGCTTCAGATGTCGAAGTCTTCGTCCTGCGGCTGGCGGATGCCGTAGCGGCGCTCCAGGCCGTTGTTCGGCGCTCCCTGGGGGCGCGGACGCTCGTGGTTCTCGCCCGCGGGCCGCTGCGGCCGGTCGGACGGATCGCGCCCGATCCGGGAGGCGAGGTGGGCGAGGTCGAGGAACTCGTCCGCCTGACGACGCAGCTCGTCCGCCACCATGGGGGGCTGGGTCGTCACCGTGGAGGCCACGGACACCCGCACGCCCCGGCGCTGCATGGCCTCCACGAGGGAGCGGAAGTCGCCGTCGCCCGAGAACAGGACCATGTGGTCGATATAGGGGGAGAGCTCCAGCGCATCGATGGCGAGCTCGATATCCATGTTGCCCTTCACCTTGCGGCGGCCCGAGGAATCGACGAACTCCTTGGTGGGCTTCGTCACCACGCGGTAGCCGTTGTAGTCGAGCCAGTCGATCAGCGGGCGAATCGAGGAATATTCCTGATCTTCCACGAGGGCCGTGTAGTAGAACGCCCGCACGAGCGTGCCGCGGCCCTGGAATTCCTTGAGCAGGCGCTTGTAGTCGATATCGAAGCCAAGGGTCTTCGTCGTGGCATAGAGGTTGGCGCCGTCGATGAAGAGCGCGATCCGTTGCTGGCCTGACATTCTTGTTCTCTGTTTCGGAGCCGTCAGGGCCTGGATAGAAGCCGTGTCTGAAAGAGCGACATCAAAATCATTCGCGGTTGCAATACAATTACGCGTCAGTTTTACGACGTGCCCGTTTTCAGGCTGCTATTTACCCGTCTGGTGAGTAAAAATTAAACTATAAACAGTAAAGCGACCTGCCATCTTTGTGTCAAGATAATGGCAGGTCTCGGGTCAAGCCTTTTATAAGACAGTAAACAGCTTTTCTATGTTCTAAGATTGCGGCTTCCGGGCTTGGTCGCCGGAAGGGCCGCCAGGTCCGGCGGGAGCTGGTCGGCCGGATAGGCCGGAATGTCGAGCTGGACCAGGGAGACGAGGGGCGCGCCGAGATCGGCCTTGCCGCCCGAGCGGTCGATCAGGCAGGCGGCGCCGAGGATCTCGCCCGGGTGCTCGCGCAGGGCCGCGAGGCATTCGCGGGAGGAGAGGCCCGTGGTCACGATGTCCTCCACCATGACGATCCTGGCCCCCTCGGGGATGGTGAAGCCGCGCCGGAGCACGAAGACGCCGTTCTCGCGCTCCACGAAGATCGCCTTGCAGCCGAGATGCCGGGCCGTCTCGTAGCCGGGCACGATGCCGCCGACCGCGGGGGAGACCACGTAGTCCACCGGCCCGTAGGCCTGCCGGATCTTCTCCGCGAGGGCCTTGCAGACCCGCTCGGTCCGGACCGGGTCCTGGAACACGAACATCTTCTGCAGGAAGACCGGGCTGTGCAGGCCCGACGAGAGAATAAAATGCCCTTCCAGCAGGGCGCCGGCGGAGCGGAATTCGTCGAGGACTTCGTTCTGGGTCATGGCTTGGTCTCCTGCGCGAGCGCTGTTTGGCAGGCGTCTCGACGGGAGGCAAGCCCCACCGCTCGAGCCGCCCCCGCCGCTCAAGGGAAAGGCCCGGCGGAGAAGCCGGGCCTTGCGGGCATCGCGATGCGATCCGTCTCAGAAGCCGCCGAAGCGGTAGTTGAGGCCCAGCCGCACGGTCGAGAAGGCGTTGTGCTCCTTCACCAGCGCCATCGCCTCGCCGTCGGCGAGGTCGTGCATGGGGTACTTGGTGTCGGACAGGCCGACATAGAGGTATTCGCCCTTCACGGACCAGTTGTTGGTGTGCGCGTATTCGACGCCGGCGCCGACCGGGTAGCTCCACTTCTTGCTGGACTTGGACCCGAAGGAGACCTCCGTGCCGTCAATGTCGGTGGAGGAGCCGGAAGTCGTGTGCGTCACGTCCGCATAGGCGAGGCCGCCCGTGGCGTAGACGAGCAGCGACGGCATCGCCAGGAAGCCGACGCGGCCGCGCAGGGTGCCGAAATATTCGAGCTTGTTGGCGAACTTGCCGGTGGTGACCGTCAGGTCGCCGTTGTCGTCGTCGACCCCGAGGAGACGGCTCTTGCGGTTGATGTTGGCCCGGGACAGATCGCCCTCGACGCCCGCGACGACGTTCGGGCCGAGCTGGAAGTTGTAGCCGGCCGTGCCGCCGACGCTGACGCCCGTGGTGTTGCTGCCCGAGATCGGGCCCGGGAACGGCACGCCCTCAGCGTCCCACAGGATCGGCGTGGACCGGTTGGCCCAGAGAGCGCCGCCGTTGATGCCCACATACGCGCCCGTCCAGGTGAAGAGCGGAGCCGCTGCGTAAGGGGCAGGGGCGCTGCGATTGGGAAGGTCGGCGGCCTGGGCCGAAACGGTGAGCGCCAGCAGGGCGGACGAGACGAACGTTTTTCATAAGACACCTCAAGACGGTGTCCAGGACTTCCCCAGAAGAGGTGGAATTGTCAGTTACGCAACGGCAACAAACGGCCTGCGGCGGGCGATTCCGGCCCGTGTGGTTTACCAATGGTAATCAGAGATTGGGCGTGATCCTGATCTCCAACCCTGCGAAGGCCGCCGGGCGCGTATCGGGCGCGAGATCGTACCCGAGCTTGAGGTTCAGGACGGACTTGAACTCGCTGACGGGCGAGCCGAGCACGTGCTGGCTGACGATCTCCGACGTCAGATGGGTGCCGATCTCTCCGTTCGACGTGTTCAGGCTCATGCTGGGCGAAAGCCGGATCTCCATGGTCCATTTCTCGAGCGGCATGGCGAGCGGGAGCCCGAGGGTTCCGCTGACCGACTGCGAATAGGCCGCATCCTGGCTGCCGACCGATCCGGTGGTCGCGACGCCGAGTTTGAGCCCGCCGAGCCGTTGCAGATTGCGCGACCAGGACGTTTCCCAGTTCACGTTCGACGACAGGATGCGGGTGGTGTCGCCCGAGCGGACGAGCTCGGTGCCGATCAGGAAGGAGAAGTCGTAGAACGGTTTCAGCTTGGCCCCGACGACCTGGTCCGAGGGCGCGGTCGCGAAGGCCTGGAAGCTGGAGGGCACAAGGCCGTTCGACCAGACCTGCGTGCCGCCCAGGGAATAGCGGACACGGGTGGGAGGCGTTCTCTTGGCGAAGGCGACATGATCGTCGAGCCATGCCTGCGTGATCCTGGAATTCCAGATCTCGTCGTCCGCCGCGCGGGACGCGCCGGGAAGAAAGGAGAGGAATGCGAGAGAAGCCGGAAGGCAAAGGCGAAGCGCCGATAAGTGAATAGACAAAATATCTGGTCCGATGGATGAGTTAATTTCAGTCAGTGAAAGATACTTGAGTTAACAAATGCCTAACCGGCGAATTGCGCCAGTCGAACGGGTGGAGAAACGGCTCGAATGTTGCCGGGAGCGCAGGCAATAGCCTGGACCGGTATAGGACGATTGTCGGAGCGCATGGTGATGCGTGAGTCATCACGAGGCAAACGAGCGAAATTCGGACAGTCGGGGATCAGCGTCTCGATGCGAGGCGGCGGAAGAGCAGGTCCGTCACGGGGACCACGAGGATGGAGAGCAGGAGGGCGCCGAAGAAGCCCCAGCCGGCCACCTGGGCAATGGCGATGGCGGCAACGATGCTCGCCGCGAGGACGGCGAGGCGCCATCCGGTGGGCCAAGCCTGCGTTCCCGGGATCGGCCAGCGGTCCATCGGCTCCCTCCTTGATTCACGCGGACGGCGCCAATGGATAACGATTGGGAAGGGCTGTCAACCGCCGGGCACGGGGGCGGCCCCACCCGGGAGGGCGGGGCCGAGCGTTCAGGAGATCACGACGAAGTCCAGGTTGTTCAGGACCGCCTTCGGATCGAGCTTGGCGAATTGCTGGGCCTGGCCCGCTCCGGTGCCGTCTGGGTCGTAACAGAGATTCCCGGTCTTCTCCTGATTGGCGGTTGAGAGCGTCCGGCGGGCCGGAGGGAAAAGAATTCACGCCTCCAGGCGTGCTTTTCCCGGCGCCGCAGTCAGTCCGTGCGGCGTGCCGCCTGCACGAAGGCGTCGAACACACGCGTGCCGGGATGATCGGCGGACGCGAACTTTTCCGGATGCCATTGCAGGCCGAGAGCGAAGGACCGGCCCGGAACCTCGATCGCCTCGATGACGCCGTCGGGGCCGTGTGCGGCGGCGACGACGCCGTCCGACACTTCGACGAGGGCCTCCCGGTGGAAGGTATTCACCTCGAACGTCTCCGCTCCGACAAGCCCGGCCAGCTTCGTGCCGTTCCGAATGGTCACGCCATGGAGCAAGTCCCGCTTGTCGTGGTTGAGCGCGCCGGGCCACGAGGCATGCACGTCGGACACCATGCGGCAGCCATGAAGGCATCCGAGCATCTGCATGCCGTTGCAGATGCCGAGAACCGCCTTGTTCCGTGCGAGGAAGCCCTCCATCAGCGCCTGTTCGACGGCGAGGCGGTCGGACGGTTGGTATTGCGATCGGTCGCCGTCCACATACCAGGCCTCGGGAAAGCCGATCCGGCCGCCCACGCTCAGGAAGCCGTCGAACTCCTCGACCACCGGGGCGACCAGATCCGCCAGGTACGGGATGCCGAACGGGAGGCCTCCGGCGCGGTGTATGGCGGCGAAATAGCTCTTGGACGTGTCGTAGCGCGTGCCGTCGACGCTGGTGTTCTCGTCCATGATGACGGCGATGCGGGGCTTGCGGCTCATGCTCTGGCTATCCGGTGACTCGGTCGACGCGGCTCACCACGCGCTTGGCGCGCAGCTCCGCGATGATGGCGTTGAGGTGCTTCAGGTCCCAGACCGTCAGATCGATGGTGACGTCGGTGAAGTCCTGGGTCCGGCGCTTCATCGCCACGTTGTCGATGTTGCCGTCGTGATCGGCGATCACCTGGGCGATTTGGGCGAGGGAGCCCGGCTCGTTGATCGACTGAAGTTTGATGCGCGCGGGGAAACGCTGCGGATCGTGGGTTTCCAGGTCCCAGCGCACGTCGATCCAGCGGTCCGGCTCGTTGTCGTAGGCCGCGAGGGAGGGGGACTGGATCGGATAGATGGTCACGCCTTCGCCCGGGGTGAGAATGCCGACGATCCGGTCGCCCGGCACGGCGCCGCCTTCCGGCGAGAAGCGGATCGGCATGTCAGGGTTGAGGCCGCGGATCGGGATGCCACCCGATGCGTGATCCCCCGACCCGTCCTTCGCCGCGCCGTTGGGCTTGCCCGACTGGCCGTCCGCTCCCGCCCGGCGCTCGTCCTTGTAGTCGGGATAGACGGCACGGACCACGTCGCCCGAAAACATCTCGCCCCGGCCGACCGCGGCCAGCACGTCCTCCATGGAGGCGCGGGCGAGGCGGGGCAGGGCGCCCTTCAGCTTCTCGTCGGAAAAGGGGCGGTTGGCGCGCTCGAAGGCGCGCTCCAGGATCTGGTGCCCCAGGCCGGTATATTGCCGCCGCACGGCGGCGCGGGTCGCGCGGCGGATCGAGGCGCGGGCCTTGCCGGTGACGACGAGGGATTCCCATGCGGCCGGAGGGGTCTGCCCCTCGGCGCGGATGATCTCGACCTCGTCGCCGTTCTGCAGTTCCGTCAGGAGCGGGGACATGCGGCCGTTGATCTTGCAGCCCACGGCGGTGTTGCCGACATCCGTGTGGACCGCATAGGCGAAGTCGATGGGCGTTGCCCCGCGCGGCAGGGCGATGAGGCGGCCCTTCGGGGTGAAGCAGAAGACCTGGTCGTGGAACAGTTCGAGCTTGGTGTGCTCGAGGAACTCTTCCGGGTTGTCGCCCTCGGCCAGCAGGTCGATGGTGCGGCGAAGCCACTGATAGGCGCGGCTCTCATTGGCGAGGCGGGAATTGCCGTTGATGCCCTCCTTGTAGAGGGCGTGGGCGGCGATGCCGTATTCCGCCACCTCGTCCATCTCCAGGGTGCGGATCTGCAGCTCGACGCGCTGGCTGCCGGGGCCGATCACCGTGGTGTGGATCGAGCGGTAGTCGTTCTGCTTGGGCGTCGAGATGTAGTCCTTGTAGCGCCCGGGCACCATCGGCCAGGAGGTGTGCACGACGCCGAGGGTCCGGTAGCACTCGTCGACGGTGTCCACGATGATGCGGAAGCCGAAGATGTCGGAGAGCTGCTCGAAGGAGACCGATTTGCGCTCCATCTTGCGCCAGATCGAATAAGGGCGCTTCTGGCGTCCGCTGACGCTCGCCTCGATGCCCTGGGCCTTCAGCTTGGCGGTCAGGTCCTGCTCGATCTCCTCGACCAGCTTCTCGCTCTTGAGGGTCAGTTCGTGGAGATGGCGGTTGATCGCCTCGTAGGCCTCGGGGTCGAGGTTCTGGAACGACAGGTCCTCCAGCTCCTCGCGCATCTCCTGGATACCCATGCGCCCGGCGAGCGGGGCATAGATCTCCAGGGTCTCCTCGGCGATGCGCTTGCGCTTCTCCGGCGTCATGAACTGGAGCGTGCGCATGTTGTGAAGCCGGTCGGCGAGCTTCACCAGGAGGACGCGCACGTCGTCCGCGATGGCCAAAAGCAGCTTGCGGAAATTCTCGCCCTGGGCCGCCCGCTTCGACACGAGGTCGAGCCGCTTGATCTTGGTCAGACCGTCCACGAGGGCGCCGATCTGGGGGCCGAAGGTCTTGTTGATCTCGTCGAGGGTCGCCTCGGTGTCCTCCACCGTGTCGTGGAGCACGGCGGCCGCGATGGTGGCGTCGTCGAGCTTCAGCTCGGTCAGGATGGCCGCGACTTCGAGGGGATGGCCGAAGAACAGGTCGCCGGATGCGCGCTTCTGGTTGCCGTGCGCCATCATGGCGTACACGTAAGCGCGGTTGAGAAGCGCCTCGTCGGCCGAGGGGTTGTAGCGCTTGACCCGCTCGACAAGTTCGTACTGGCGCATCATTCGGCGGCCATCTCCTTTCCAAAACGCTTTAGGCGGCTGAAGTTAAAAAGATATTGTGGAACAGAGCAGAACCGCAAGGCTCGCGATTGCCTCACCTGCTGTTAACGAAAAAGCCCGGCCTGGAGCCGGGCTTTTCAAGAAATTTTTTGTCGTCGGGCTTACTCGCGGTCGTCGTCGTCCGCGCTGCTGCTCGGAGGAACGAGGCCCTCCAGGCCGCGGAGGAGGTCTTCCTCGCTCATGCGGTCGAACTGGACGTCCGTGTCGTTGTCCTTGCTGGCCGAGGCGGCGGCGGCGGTGTTGCCGAGCAGCGGAACGGCCTCCGCTTCGGGCTCGTCCACTTCGACGTATTTCTGCATCGAATGGATGAGCTGCTCCTTCAGGTCGTCGGGAGCGATGGTCTGCTCGGCGATCTCGCGCAGCGCCACCACGGGGTTCTTATCGCGGTCGCGGTCGATGGTGAGCGGCGAACCAGACGAGATCAGGCGCGCCCGATGGCTGGCGAGCAGCACGAGCTCAAACCGGTTGTCGACCTTGTCGATGCAGTCTTCGACGGTCACACGAGCCATGAAGAGGCTCCTTCTTGAGGTTCGAAAATATCGGAAGACGGGCTGGATACACCGTAAGTGGCAGGAAGACAAGGGGAAGGCTCTCCTGACCGGGGGGCAGGGGGCGCCCGCGGGCGCCGCACGGCTTCCGGAATGCGCTCGAGCCTCCTTCGACGCGGCTCATCAGGATGAGGGTGGGGGAGGATGAGACCGTTGTAGGATTTGGCTGTGATGGCGCACCGCCATTCCCTCCCCCTTGTGGGGAGGGCCAGGGTGGGGGTGTGAGCGATAGCCTATGAAGGTCCGGCGCCCACACCCCCACCTCCACCTCCTCCCCACAAGGGGGAAGAGAGCAGGTCGGCGCCACCCGCGTCATGGCCGGGCCTGTCCCGGCCATCCACGACTTCAAGTGGCGTTGGGGCCTCCACGCCGTCATTCCGGGGCGGCTCGCTAGTGTTGTGACTCTAACGCTTGTTTCGCACGGGCGATCTTTTCCAGGATCGCTGAGGCCGGGGCTGTCCAGACAAAGGGTTTCGGGTCAGCATTGTGGTGCTCCAGGTAGTCCATGATCGCGCT
>NZ_JBHSBQ010000034.1:0-28737 GCF_042650665.1 Microvirga sp. GCM10011540
GGAAGGCGACGATGATCGCCTCTTCCTGGACCGAGAGCACCGTGGAATGCGGGGCTCTCGGCCCCGTCGGGCGATCTGCGGTGGTATCCCGCTTCCTCCATTTGGCGACAGTCTTGGGGTTGATGCCATGGCGCTCGGCCAGAGCCCTCAGGCTCGCTTGACTATTTTGTATTGCTCGACGGATCGCCTCTGTCGTCGTGGCGCTCCCATGGAGAACTTGGCCCATAGCGCGTCCCTCCATCCTGAGGACAATATCGCACCATCAAACCCTGGGATCAGACATCTAGGGCTGAGAATTCAGGTGCGCCAGGAGTGGTCCGTGTAAGAAGCGTGACTAGGTGAGCCTACGCTTGTGAACAGCGTAATTGTTCGTGCGCCTGATCCGCTCAAGGATCAGGCGCAATTAATAGATCCAGATCGCGTTATTTGCGAGGTAGCAAGCGCTGAACCTCCCGCGCTGCATCGGCGAGGGCATTCTCAGGAGTCGCCTTCTGCTCCACCACGCGTGAGAGGTTATCTACGATCGTCTGGGTGACCTTCACGCCATTTGAGCCTGGGAAGGCGTACCAAGGGATCATCTTCGGCATCTGCTCAAGACCTGCCTTGAAGAGCGGGCTCTTTTGGTAGAACTCCCCGAGGTACTCGGAGGAGCTCGCCGCGAGTTCATTGTTGGGGACATAGCCCGTACCGGGAACGACGACGGACGCACCGTAGGGGCCGGCGGCGAACTTGATGAACTTCCAAGCCGACTCCTGCTTCGCGGGATCCTTGGTCAGCATTACGGCGGCGTTGCCGCCCGTAGGCAAGCGTCCTTCCTCAGGGGACAGCAGAGGGATTGGGGCGGTGCGCAGGTCAAATTTCTCACCGACGTTGTTGATCACGTTGCGCAAACCACCCGTGGTCTGGAACGCGAAGCCGATCTTGCCGGCGGCAAAGGCCTGCTCACCGTTGCTCTTGGTGAGGACTGGCATTCCACCCTCCCTCACCATGCGGTCGAGGAGCCTGATCGCAGCGAGGCCTTCAGGGCCGTCGAAGGCGACCTTCTTCTCATCCGGCGTCAGCATGGTCCCACCGGCCCCGAAGAGGAGCGCGCTGAACATCCAGTCATCACCCTGCCAGCGGAAGTCAATACTTTGGATGCCATCGCCCAGATTCTTGATCTCCGCCGCAATCTCAATTACTTCTTCCCAAGTCTTTGGCGGCACGTCGGGATTAGCACCAACGCGGCGGAAAAGATCCGCGTTGTAGTACATGATCGGGTTTGAGGTCGCAAAAGCCAGCCCGGCCTGCTGACCGCCAAACTGCGCGAGCTTCAGGATATTATCGCTGAAACCCTGCTCAACCATCTTGCCGTCCTTTGCGACGAACGGCTTGAGGTCAACCGAGATGTCGCGCTCCGCCACGACTCTGAGGCGGTTGAGGCCGACGAAGGTCACATCCGGCATCTCAGGTGTCCCCGCCTGGCGCAGGATCAGCTGCAGCCCCTCCTCATAGGTAGGCGACGGGCTAACGAAGTTGATCTTGATGTCGGGGTTCTCCTCCATGAACCTCTTCGAAATCTTGTCCATCACGTCTTTGAAGAAGCCCGGCATCGGGTAGTGGACGTTGAGGGTTGTCTCGGCCAGCGCACCACCGGCGAGCGAGGTGGCCAGGGCAACCCCGGCAAGCACTGTCTTGATCCTGATCACATCTTTTCTCCTTGTGCGTGGTAAGAAGTTACTTGTCGTTGAAAGCTTGAACCTCAGCCCTTCAGCCCGGTAAGGGTGATGCCCTCGATAAAGCGCCGCTGGGCGAGCAGAAAGGCTGCGAGCAGTGGCACCGTGACGACCACCGTGGCTGCCATTAGCGCGCCGTAGTCGTCCCCAGCCTCGGCGGCGCGGAAGAAGATCAGTCCGAGCGGCGGGGGCGCCATCGCGGTCTCGGTCACCACGATCTGCGGCCAGAACAGATCGTTCCAGTGCGCCACCACGGAGAAGATCGAGAACGCAGTGATGGCTGGCCAAGCGTTCGGGACGATGACCCGCAGCACAATGCCAAACTCTGACATGCCGTCGAGCCGGGCCGCGTTGATCAGGTCGTCCGGCATGGCCCGGAAGAATTGCAGGAACAGGAAGATTGCAAAGACGGAGATCATGAACGGCGCCGCTAACGCGAAGTAGGTGTTCAGCACTCCTGCCTCGCTCAACGCTACGTAGATCGGCAGTGCGGCCGCATGGATTGGCACGAGCAGCCCGAGCATGATCGCGGCGATCAGCGCGCGGGCTCCTGGGAAGCGCAGCTTCGCGAGGGCATAGGCGCAAGGCAACGCGACCAGAACCTGCACGACAAGGATGACGGTGCAGACGATCACCCCGTTCATCAATAGGTGCAGCATCGGCACCCGCGTGAAAGCCTTCGAGAAGTTCTCGACAACCGCCCAGCGCTCCGGGATGAGGTTCAGGGACGAAGAGAAGATCTCCTCGCGCGGCTTCATGGCGGTGGACAGCATCCACACATGGGGCGCGAGGAAGACGAGCGCGCCGGCCGACAGGACCGCCAAGCGTAAAGCGCGGGTGGTATTCCAGTCTTGTGATGTCATGTGTAGTGAACCCGTCGGTCGAGGGCGCGGTACTGGAGCACCATGAGAACCATCAGGATCGCCAGGAACACGACTGTCATCGCGGACGCGTAGCCGACACGCAGGTACACGAACCCTTCCTGGTAGATCGTCCAAAGCAGCACCTCGGAGGCGCGGTTCGGTCCGCCCTGCGTCAGGGTCGAGACAGTCTCGAACACCTTCACCGCGTTAATCACGCTGATGGTCACGACGAAAAGGGTTGTGGGGCCGAGCATCGGCCACGTAACAAGCCAGAACCTATCCCAGGCCGTTGCGGCCCGATCGACTTCCGCAGCTGCATATAGTGCCCGGGGAATGGCGGTGAGCCCCGCCAGGAACAGCACCATGTTGAACCCGACCGCCTGCCATACGCCAATGAGGGCAAGGCTCAGCAGGACAGTGTCGCTGCCGCCCAGCCAGTTGGGTCCTTCGATCCCGATGAGGCCCAGGAGGGCATTCACCGGGCCGATGGTGGGATGGAGGAGGTACTGCCAGACAGTCGCCATTGCCACTAACAACGACACCACGGGCAGGAAGTAGATCGTGCGGAATACCGCCCGCCCGCGCATCTCCGCCTCAATGAGGAGCGCCGCACCGAGGCCTAGCGCCACGGACAGCGGCGTCACGACAAGGGTGTAGGTCAGCGTGTTGCCGAGCGAGATCAAGAACGTGCGGTCCTCGAGCAACTCGAGGTAGTTGTTTAGGCCGATGAACCGGATGTCGTCGTACCCTAGCTCGAAATCAGTGAGGCTCAATGTGACCACGGCAACGGTGGGTAGCAGGATGAGCAGGATCAGAAGGGCTACGGCAGGGCCAGCCAACCGCCATCCAGCAAACGCCTCCGAGGTGCGGGCGGCCGCCGCCGGATCGGGCGTTAACGCCCGGGGGGCGCCGGGAAGCGCAATACTATCCATTGGCGACCATCCTCATCGGAGGAGAGATTGGCAGGCGCGCGCCATCGCCCCCGAAGACGAGCACATCCCTGGAAGTCACCATGATCGTGACCGCCTGCCTCGGGACAAACGCCGTCGCCTCAGCAGGGGCGAGCTTCGCGACCAGCGATGCCCCTCCCGCCACCAGCTTGAGAAAGACAAGGGCCTCGGAGCCGAGGAACTCGATGCGACGGACGGAGGCGCCGAGGCCTGCCTGTCCCGGGCCACCCAGCTTGATCGCCTCGGGACGGAAGCCGACGGTCACGGACGTGCCCGGCATCGCCTTAACCCCGTCGGTGAAGAGAGTGCCACCGATGCGCACGCCATGGTTGGCGTCGACCTCGCCGTCGAGGAGGTTGATCTGCGGACTGCCGATGAAGCGCGCGACCTCGACGTGTGCCGGGTTCCCGTAGATCACCTCTGGTGTATCAATTTGGAGCAGACGGCCGCCCAACATGACCGCCACGCGGTCGGCCATGCTCAGGGCCTCGGCTTGGTCGTGGGTGACGTAGAGTGTCGTGACCCCCGCCCGTCGGTGCAACTCGACTATTTCCGCACGGGTGTGGACCCGCAGGTTGGCGTCGAGGTTGGAGAGCGGCTCATCCATGAGGAACGCAGCCGGGCTGCGGACGAGGGCACGCCCGAGGGCTACACGCTGCCGTTGTCCACCGGACATCTGGCCGGGCTTGCGGTCGAGCAGGTGGTCGATCCTGAGGCCCCGGGCCGTCTCAAGCACCCGTCTCTGGATGTCGGCGCGGATGGCCCGCTGCCCCGGCAGGAGACTTCCAATGCCAGGAAGACGTTGCCAAACCGTGAGGTGTCGCATCGCGAGGGGAACGGCGATGTTCTGTCCCGCGGTCAGGTGCGGGTAGAGGGCATAGGACTGGAACACCATGGCAATGTCCCGCGCCGACGGCCGCATGGCCGTCATGTCGTGGTCGCCGAGCGAAACATTGCCCTGATCGGGGTGATCAAGGCCAGCAGCGATGCGCAGGAGGGTCGTCTTCCCGCAGCCCGAGGGACCGACAAGCGCGACGAACTCGCCTGGCCTAGCCTCGATGGTCACATCCCGCAGGATGTGATTGTCGCCGTATGCCTTGAAGATTCCGCGAAGAGCCAACCCGCTCATGATAGTGAAGCCTCCGTTGGCGCTGGCGGGTAGACCTCTTGGAGCACGTCATCGATGACAAACGGCTTTAAGGTCTCCAAGGAGACGATGCTGCTCTCGATAGTCGGGCCAAGAATATGTACGGCAGCACCCAGGATCGCCTCACCGACTGGCATGGTCACCATTGGGCCGACGGTGAATCCGGAGGAAGGTCCCCACACGCACCGGAAAGGAGCACCATCAACGATCCGCGCACGGTGCAGATGCCCACTGGCAACTAACTCCACCCCATGCTCCGCAAAAAGTGCAAGTAGCTGGCGCCGCGATTCGGGAGGCAGCCCCCAGTAACCAGTTTTGCCCTCTTCTGAACTCTCTACGAAGAGCGGCTTGTGCTTGAACACGAGAACCCGTCTTCCCTCCCGGGTGCGCAGGGTGTCCTCGAGCCAAGCGAGCTGTTCGTCTTCCTCGGACGACTCCGATCCGATAATCAGACTGTTCAACCCGACAAGCCGCCATTCGCCCAGATCGTGTACCCAGCGATCCGGGCCGATGATTTCTCGCCAGCGTGCCAGGCGTTCATTGTTGACGGGCTGCCGTGTGCCCGGTACGTCTCCGATATCGTGGTTTCCCGGCACACATAGCGTTGGGCAGCGAAGATCGCGCAACATCTCGCGGCCGTGGACAAGATCCTCCTCAAAGTCTGCCCCGTCGACCGTAAGGTCACCTGTGTGGACCACTAGATCCGGCTCCAGCGCATCGACCCACTCCACGAGAGGCCTCCAATTCTCCTGGAAATGGGGCTTCAAAAAACTGAGGTGTGTATCGGTGATCTGGATGATCTTCACGCTCGCCTGCCTCCGGAAACCATGCTTGGGTCTCGACGGTGGTGGCTTAGGTGTCCGTTGTGACAGTCACCCTACGGTTCTATGAAGGTTGTGCGTCAGCAGAAGTGTTCTGCATCTTCCGCGATCAGTTCCTTAAATGGGGAGGCGTTCGACCCAGGATCGACTGTCCAGCGCTTCAACAGGTTGAACAGTTATGCAGATTGGTCTCGTGAATGTTGAATGTTACTGAGCCAGGGGAACAAGTCGGCGCAGCAACGTTGATGCAGTCAGCTCCGAAAACCATCGACAAAACGAGCCGTGGGCCTGCTTCGGGACTCGCCTGGAATACCTCTGACGGCCTCGGAAGATCCGCTTTCCCTGCCCACAGAAGTGCGAGTTATATCAGCCGCGTTCCAAGGGCCCCCATTGGTTCGCTCCTTGTGTCGTCCGTATCAGCCTGCCGTACGTGCAGTTCGTCTCCTGCGTCACAAAGCTGCAACTGCCAGCGCAGCGCCTGTCATCACGATGAGTACGCGAACGATGTGGCTGACCGTGACAAGTGCCACCTCAATCCGGGCGGGTTTGCGGAGATGAGGGCTCGCAAACCCGCCCAGTTGGACGCTACAAAGCATCTAAATGGCCGTAATTAGTCGGGCGCTGATCTTACTGAGCACGATCATTGCGGTTGAATACCGGCAGCTTTCACGATGTCGGCCCACTTCTTGATCTCAGAGCCAACGAACGCCTTCAACTCCTCCGGAGAGCTGGTTTCCGGCTCAATGCCAGCTTTCAGGAGCTTCTCCTGCGTTGCCTTGTCATTTACGGCCGTCACAAGGGAACCGTGCAGTTTATCGACGACAGGCTTTGGCGTATTCGCCGGCACAAAGGCTGCGAACCACGCCGCCAGGTCATAGCCAGGAACGCCTGCTTCCGCCATGGTCGGCAGATCGGACGCCAGCGGGCTGCGCTTGGCCGTCGAGACAGCAAGGCCCGGTGCCTTGCCAGCCTGCACCTGGGGCAAAGTCGTCGAGAGATCAGCGAATACGAGCGAGATCTGGCCGCCGAGGAGATCGGTGATCGCTTGCGGATTGCTGCGATACGGCACGTCTGCAATATCAATCCCGCCGAGCGTGTTTAGCATCTCGCCAGCAACCCGTGAGGAACTGGACCCCCAGCCGAAGGTGAGCTTTCCCGGGTTTTTCTTGGCATGGGCAATTAGCTCTTGCACCGACTTCGCCGGCACGGACGGATTGGCGATCAGTGCTAGCGTGATGGTGCCGAGCTTGGTCACTGGCTCGAAGCTGGTGATCGCATCGTACGGCACGCTCTTCATCAGGCTCTGGTTGGCCCCATGGGTCGTGTTGGTGGTGATCAGAACCGTGTGCCCGTCCGGCTCAGCCCGAGCGACGTTTTGAGCAGCGATGACGCCATTCGCACCAGCCATATTCTCTACTATGATTGTCTGTCCCAGGGTCTTGGACGCATGCTCGCCCACAATGCGCGCGAGAGCGTCCGTGGCGCTGCCAGCAGCGAACGGCACAATGAACTTGATGGTGCGATTTGGATAGTTCTGCGCCGCGACAGGCAGGGCAGCCAGTAAGGTCCCGGCAAGAGCCAAGGTGGCAGCGGTCCACGTCATCCGTTTCATGGGTGTTTCCTCTGAGGTTCGTTGATGTCATCGCCGTTGATCAGCAAATTGGTTGGGTCTCCCTCGCCTGGGATTTCCAGGTCGAGGAGAGCCGAACTCAGGCTCTTGCCGTGAGTGTCGAGGACCAGCGAGCGGGTGACGCCGCCGCCGAGGGCCTGACGCAGGACGAAATTTAAGGCGCCGAGGCTCGGGATCTCGTAGCGAGTCACATCGCCAGCCACGAGGGCGCCGTAGTGCGCCTTGACCCGTTCAGCCGTGACATACTGCAGGAGAAGCGGGTAGTCACGCTCATCATAGGCGATCACTGAAATGCTGGACGTGTTGCCTTTGTCACCGGTGCGGGAGTGAGCGATCTCACGGAGCTTCATCTCAGCACTCCACGTAGTGAAGAGTGGGGTCAACAAGCTCTCGCGGAATGTAGGTGGAGAGGATACCGACGACTTCACGGACGGACTTCGCAACCCCTCCTCCGCCGGCTGGGCCGTTGGTGTAGAGGGTCTCGACCTCATTCCCGATCCGCATCGCCTCATCAAAAACTTCCGTGCGCCCGACAACACGCACGCGGACCTCGTAGGGCTCGTGTTCGCCGTTGCCAGAGAGCCTGTCACCGTGGAGCGAGTTGACACCAATGAGGTCGCACCGCAGCTCGGAGGTGCGGACGCCGGTGAGTGTCAGACGTTCTCTGACGATGGCGAGAGCGAGTTCGCCACGGGCGCGGGCTCCGGGTCCGGCATAGGAGATCTGCCCTTCGCCGACGAAGCCTTCAATCGCCCCGACAGATACCTTCAGTGTCTCGGGCCTAGAGCGGCCTGAGGCTCCTTGGATGCGAACCCGATCGAAGCCAATTTCTTCGACGGTTACGTTCGAGAAATCGGCAATCACGTCCGGAGTGACATACCGGGCTGGGTCGTGGATCTCGTAGAGGATCTGCTCTTTGCATATGGCTGGCGTGACTCGTCCGCCCGAGCCCGCCACCTTCGTAATCACAACAGATCCGTCCTCACTGACCTCGCCGATGGGAAAGCCCAGCCGCGCCAAGTTGGGAATATCCTTGTAGCCTGGATCGGCGAAATATCCGCCCGTCACCTGCCCGGCACATTCGAGCAGGTGCCCGATCAGGGTAGCCTGTCCCAGCCGGTGCCAGTCGTCCATAGCCCAGCCGAATTCATGAATAATAGGGCCTGCGAAGAGCGACGGGTCGGCAGCCCGGCCGGTGATGACGATGTCCGCTCCCTGGCTGAGCGCTTCGGTGATCGGCTGCGCTCCGATGTAAGCATTGGCCGACACCATGCGGTTGCCGAGATCGGCAGCAGAAGCTCCGGTTTCCTCGATCCAGTAGCACGCGCCGGACAAATGAGGCAGGACGTCATCGCCCGTGACCGCTGCAATCCGCAGGCCTGAGAGCCCAAGCTCCTGTGCGACGACGCGGGTCCGTTCGGCCGCAGCGATGGGGTTCGCTGCCCCCATGTTGGTCACGACCCGGATACCCCTGGCGTGGCAGAGCGGCAGAACAGCACGCAACCGCTCCGCTAGAAGCGGATCATGACCCGCTCCAGGATCCTTGAGCTTTGCCTGTTGAGCCAAAGCGATGGTGCGCTCGGCAAGGCATTCGAAGACGAGGTACTGGAGTTCCCCCCTTTCGGCGAGCTCGATGGCCGGTTCGATCCTGTCACCGGAATAGCCTGCACCTGCGCCGATTCTGATCTGCTTCATGGGTGTTTCCGAACCTCCAGCCGATTACATGCGGGATCCGGGGATCACACAATTGAAATGGTTGGATTACAGTAATAGGATCTCGCTATGAATCCGGACCTCCGCCAGATCCGCTCCTTTGTGACGGTAGCCCAGCTTGGCAGCTTCACCCGGGCAGCGGGCCACCTGAACCTGTCCCAGCCGGCGCTCACGGTGCACATCCGCAACCTTGAAGGAGCTTTAGGTGTGCGCTTGTTCGATCGGAACACCCGCGTGGTTTCGCTCACCAGGACCGGCCGGGAGCTGCTTCCAGCCTTGCAGCGAATCATCAGAGATTTTGATGCGGTTGTTGCCGAGGCTCGGGATGTAGCCGCCCAGCGGCACGGGATCGTGCGTCTGGCTGCCCTGCCCTCGTTCGCCTCAGGTATCCTGCCCGAGGTTATCGCTCAATTCCGGGAAGGGCACCCTAGGATCTCGTTTGTGATCCACGATGTAATCGCAAGCGGGGTTATTGCTCAGGTACGCGAGGAGCAGGTTGACCTGGGGCTGACAGGTGGGCGTGTTGTCGATTCGGATCTTGAGATCCTACATACAACACAAGATCACATGCACGTCGTTTTTCCGGCTGGTCATCCCCTCGGGGACCTAAGACGGATCGACGTCGACACCCTCACTCGGCACCCGCTCATCCTGATGCACCCGACCACAAGCGTGCGCGCGGTACTGGATGCGGCATTTCTCGCGGCCGGTCGGCTGCCCATTATCGCAGCCGAGGCTACGTACATGTCGACCGCGGTGGGAATGGTCCGGGCGGGATTGGGCGCTGCCATACTGCCCGGGTCCGCCATGGAGGTTCGGGCAGAGCAGACCCTGCGAGCGCGCCCTGTTGATGATCCTGGGTTCACCCGTGACGTTTCGCTCATCAAGAAGGCCGAGCGGACGCTTCCACCTGCGAGTGAGAGCTTTGCTCACGAACTGATCCAAGTTCTACAAGCTGCTTGAGATGATCGTGGCAGCTTCTGCGGAAGATGATCGTGGCAGCTTCTGCGGAAGGTCCAGAGGGCGTCATGTTCGGTTCAAAAGCGACGTCACACGACGATCCGTTTCTCCGCAGGTACCTCACCAAGCGAGTTACTGAGGTTTCCCCAGTTTCATAGCTCGGTGCCGCGGTCATGGCTGCCGCATCTACCACCTATCACCCCACGGGCTGTGGCTATAGTGCCCTTGAACATCCTGCCTCATATCGAAAGAAGCATACCATTGCACGGACGATCACGATTCACGAGGTGCGGAAGCTATCAGCAGACGCCGTTGAGCCGCTCCCAGGTATTGCGCCGAACCGGGATAACGGGCGGACCGACAGCGAGTTCACACCCGATATCGAAGCCAACGCAACATAATGGGCAAAGTCGGGTGCTTGGACGGGAGTTGGATGCCTAATCCTCCCACTTTGCGGGACGCTCCGCGCTGTGGGTCCTGACCGGACCTAAGTCGCTTCCTACCTCGGACCTCTGGCCGTATTGAACGCCATGCCGTCTCAATCACAATGATCTTAGGAGAGGCTCCCGGCTGACGAAGCCACGCGGCTAGAGGCCGAACGAGGGGGTTGCAATGGTCATGGGAAGGCAATGCCACAGCAATCCGCAGTTTCCACCATGCTGGTGAAGCGTACGGAAACCGATGGGGCGAGTGGCCGGTGCGAGACAGCCGCGGCCTTGCTGGCCCGTCCTCCCGCTCTGGTCTGGATCGGCAAGTCAGCGCCCGAGCCGATCTGGAAAGCGCCTTCTCGTAGGAAATATACCAGCGACTTCGATGTCGCCATTGCGAGGCTTGAGGCTGAGCGGCGCTATCGCTCTCTTCTCGACCTCGAACGCATTGCCGGCAGCTTTTCTAGCGCAATCTGGCGTTGCTCGAACGACTATCTGGGCATGTGGCAGAGCCGGGACGTGGCCCGTGCCATGGTCGAAACGGCCTGGCGCCTAGGCACCGGCGCCGGCGCCGGGGGAGCGCGCAACATCGCGGGCAACAACCACCCCATTGTCGAGCTCGAGGCCGAGCTTGCGGACCTGCACGGCAAGGAGGCGGGCCTTCCCCTCATGGACACCGTCACCCATATCGTCCCGGTCATGGTCGGAGACGCCGAGGCCTGCAAGGCGGCCTCGGACCGCCTCCTGGAGAAGCACGGGATCTACATCCAGCCGATCAACTATCCCACCGTGCCCCGCGGCACGGAGCGCCTGCGCATCACGCCGGGCCCGCTTCACACGGATGCCCATATCGATGCCCTGGCCGCAGCCCTGGTCGAAATATGGAGGGTCCTCGACCTACCCTTCAGCGGACTGGTGCTCGATCCACAGGAGCACATGTGGCCGTCATGGATGACGGGGCAATGTCAATGATCCGCAGTGCTATTCTCCTGCTTCTATTCACCTCCGCCGGAGGGCTTTGGTACTTGTTATCAGAAGAAGGACAGGCTGCGACTCGGACCTCGGCTCTCAGACTACTAGGGATCTTAAGCCGGGATCCCTTGCCTCCAGCATCAGTACAGCCCCCCACGTCACAGAAGAATCCGCCTCGGATTGCCGTGATCACCGCTCTGGTCCGTGCAAGGGCGATGCCTATTATCCGAACGGGCATCGGCTGGATCGAGCCGACAGCGAGCGTCACTGTGCGGGCCCGCATCGACGGCACCATTGTCGAGCGGCGCATCCGTGACGGTGCGGTAGTTGCAGCGGGGGACCTTCTGTTCCGCCTCGACGACCGAGAGCTCCAGGCCCAGATCGTCCGCAGTGAGGCCGTCCTAGCCCGCGACCGAGCCTTGCTGGCAAAAGCGCAGGCTGCGCTGAAGCGTACTCAGGAACTGCTAACGCGATCCGTTGCCACACAGGCCCAGGCCGAAGAGGCCGACGCCGAGGTTAGGATCGCGGCCGCCAATGTTGCGGCAAGTGAGGCAGCTCTCGCCATGGAGCGGACCAGGCTGGCGCACACCAGGATCACGGCGCCGATTGGAGGGCGTGTCGGTGTCGTACAGGCTGGCGAAGGTCATGTCGTGCGCGGCTCCGATCTGTCCGGGAATGGGCTGGTCACCATCACACGGATGTCACCATTGCAGGTTTCGTTCTCTCTGCCGGAGCGCGATCTTCCGCTGATGCGCGCGGCTCTTGCAGATCCCAAGGGCAAGGGCCATGTGCGCGTTCTCGCCGACCAGAGCGGCCAAGCCTCGACAGAGGCGGACCTTACATTCATCGACTCGTCAGTCGATGTCGGTTCAGGCACCATCCTAGCGAAGGCGACCCTGAAGGCCAGCCACGGGTTGTGGCCGGGTCAGTATGTTCGCGTTGAACTAACGCTGGGCACACATCCAGAGGCGGCGGCCGTTCCGCTCGTTGCATTGCAGACGGACGACAGCGGCCCTTATGTCTTCGTCGTCAGACAAGGGGACGTCGTCGATGTGCGCCGGGTTGAGCCTCTCGACACAAAGAATGACGAAGTGGTCATCGCCAAAGGGGTCAACCCCGGAGAGCGCGTGGTAGTCGAAGGTCACGCGCGGCTGCGGAACGGCAGTTCAATAGCAGAGACAGCTCTAGCTCCCAAGCCGCTGGCGCAGAGTCCCCGCACCGCCCACGCCGGACCCATGCGCCAATGAACCTTTCGGCTCCCTTCATCAGACGGCCTATTGCCACACTCCTGCTGACCGCCGCTCTGACGCTTGCTGGACTTGTGGCCTATCGGTATCTTCCTGTCGCCGCCCTGCCCCGAATTGATATTCCCACCATCTCCGTCTCGACCGGGCTGCCCGGTGCGAGCCCTGAAACCATGGCGGCAACCGTTTCGACACCACTGATCAAGGAGTTCTCGACCATCCCGTCCGTTCGAGAGATCAGCGCTACCAACATTCAGGGTGCGTCCTCGATCACTCTGGAGTTTGCCCTGGAGCGCGACATCGATCTGGCGGCTACAGATGTCCAAGCCGCCATCGCCCGCGCCCAGCCGCAGTTGCCAGTTGAAATGGCGGACCCACCCGTCTTCCGTAAGCTCAACCCTGCGGATGCCCCAGTCTTGCTGATCGTCCTGAGAAGCGACACCCATCCTCTCTGGCGGCTCGATGCGCTCGCCCGCACCGTAGTCTTACCACACTTGTCAGCACTTTCCGGCGTCGCGCAGGTCACGCTCTCCGGCAATCAAAAGTATGCCGTGCGGATCCAGCTTGATCCCCTTATCCTAGCTGCTCGTGGCATCGGCGTGGACGAGGTGGAGCGCGCCGTCCGTGCCGCCAATGCTCATATGCCCGTCGGCTCTCTCACGGGATCGAACCAGCGGCTCACCATCGAGGTTTCCACCCAGCTCGGTAACGCAAAAGCCTGGTTTGATCTCATTGTAGCAAACCGCAATGGTCGACCGCTTCGCCTTGGGGATGTCGCCAAGGTAATCGACTCCGTCGAGGACGATCAGCGCGCTAGCTGGCACGATGGCTCACCCGCGCTGGTTTTGGCCGTGCAGCGCCAGTCGAGGGCCAGCACAATCGACGTGGTGGACAAGGTTCAAGCAGCTCTGCCTCGTATTCAGGAAGAGCTGGGGCCTGGCGTATCCCTCAGCACGATGAGCGACCGCTCGATCTCGATCCGCACGGCCATCGAAGATGTCACCTTTACCCTGGCGCTCACCATCGGCCTTGTCTGCGCCTTCCTTTACCTCGGCATCGGCCGTCTTGCTACGACGCTGATTCCAAGCGTCACCATTCCGGTTTCGATTGTGGCCACCTTTGCGGCCATGTACGCCCTGGGCTTGTCCTTGGACAACATCACCCTGCTGGCTCTGACTCTCTCGGTAGGCCTCGTTGTCGATGACGCCATCGTGGTGACAGACAACATCGTGCGTCACATTGAGGCTGGAACCCCACCGCACGAGGCAGCCCTGAAGGGCGCGAAAGAGGTTTCATTTACAGTTGTATCGATCACCGCATCTCTCGTCGCAGCTTTCATTCCGCTGCTACTCATGGATGGAGTTGTCGGACGCATCCTTAGCCCATTCGCCATCACAGTCTCTGTCGCGCTGACGATTTCCGCCCTGGTGTCCTTAAGCCTCACGCCAATGCTCGCCGCCCACTTGGCCAGTTCCAAGTCGCAAGAAGCCGGCCGGCCCAACCTGGCTGATCGTGCAATGTCGGGGCTGACACACTGCTATGGCGTATGCCTAGATCTGAGCCTGCGCTTTCGTCCGCTGATGCTGATCGTGTTCCTCATCAGCCTTGTCGCCTCCGGTTGGCTGTTGCGGGCTATTCCGAAGGGCTTCCTTCCGCAGGAGGATATCGGGCAGATCGCAATCGCGACCCGAGCGCGCCAGGATGTCTCGTTTTCGGCCATGGTCGAGTTGCAGCGTCAGGTCGAGCAGGTATTGCGCGCTTCCCCTCACGTGGCAGAGGTGATCTCGGACCTCGGCGCGACAGGTACGGCAAGTCTCAACGAGGGGCGATTGTTTGTCGAATTGAAGGCCAAGGCTGACCGGCCCGCCCTTGCGCAGGTGCTGGAAGATCTTCGGCGCGATCTGGATCAGCTACCCGGCATCGACAGCCTTGTTACAACAGCTCAGAATGCTCGAATGGGAGGGCAGCCTGGCCGGAGCGCGTACCAGCTTTTGGTGCAGGCCCAGACGCTTGCCGACCTGCACCACTGGTCGGCAAGGCTGGCTCACCGGATGGGCCAGGATGCTATGTTCGTCGGCGTTAGGACCGATGCGCAGGAGACAGCCTTGCAGGCCACGATCCGCGTCGACTACGACAAGGCCCGCCAACTCGGGATTACCGCAGAGCAGCTGGGCTCGACCCTGCACACCGGCTTTGCCGCCCGGAAGGCGGCGGCGATCCGTGGCCCGGCGGACAGCTATCAAGTTTTGATAGAGTTTGATCCTCGCCTTGCCCGGGCCATGGACCTGCTCGACCTTGTGACCATCCGATCAACAAGTGGCGTTTTGATCCCCCTCTCATCCTTTGCCACGATAGAGCGAACGGCCGGCCCGCGCGCTGTCACCCAGCTGGGACAGCGGCCTGTTGTAACGATCTCCTTTGAAATACGGGCCGGTGTTGCGCTTGGTGAGGCCGTAAACCGAATCAATGCTCTCAAGTTCGAGGAAGGCGTACCTGCAACTGTAACGGCGGGCTTTGCCGGAACAGCGCGCGTCTTCCAGGATATGGTGCGCGATCAACCGCTGCTGCTCGCGGCGGCGATCCTGACTATCTACATTGTCCTCGGCGTGCTGTACGAGAGCCTTGTCCATCCGATCACGATCCTGGCTGGCCTGCCGGCCGCTGCCATTGGAGCGGTGGCCGCCCTCCACCTTTACCAGATGGAATTGAGCATTATTGGGCTGATTGGCATCCTGTTGCTGTTTGGGATCGTCAAGAAGAATGCCATCATGATGGTCGATCAGGCACTTGTCCGCCAGCGTGAAGGTCTCTCCCCGTCCGCTGCGATCCGTGAGGCCTGCCTGATCCGCTTTCGTCCAATCATATTGACCACAGCGGTGGCTTTGGCAGGCGCGGTTCCGATTGCCCTTGGCCAGGGCGCCGGCTCTGAACTGCGCCAACCGCTTGGGGTTGCGGTGATCGGCGGCCTGCTCGTATCGCAGTTGCTAACCCTCTTCATCACTCCTGTCCTGTACCTTTACCTGGAGACGCTTTCCAGGATTGCGCGACGGCTGTTCTGGATAGGCCGCCGAAGCGCTGCCTAGGTCGGCTTGTGAAGGGCAGCTTCGGGCCCTCCCTTCCCTTTCGGGAAACCCGACAGATGTCAGCTCAGCGCCGAATCTTCGCCGACCACGCAACCGTGCATCGCCGGGTTGCTCGTTACTCATCCGAACTGCTGGAGGACATCAATCGAGCCACGCGTCCTGTCCGCAGGAAAGGCCATAGCACTGGTCATGTATCAACACTCCGTGGGCGCTGCGTGCATTTCTACGGGGCAATCGACAGCAATGGTGACACGGTCGAGCGCTGGCTCAGCGAAAGCGAGATGTCACAGCTGCGAAAGCATTCTGCGCAGGGCGTTCGAGCGGCAGGTTCGCACAGACAATATCATGCTCGACGACAGTGAGACGAACCGTCGGGTAATCCTGTCTTGCGATACGACGAACCGAATCTAAGGCCGATCACGACATTAGCTGAAGTTGGCCTCCATCCGTCAAAGTCGCTCCCTTAATGATGCTATCGGGCAAGATTGCCTTGCGATAAAGCGATGGCTCCGACCCATGGTTGGCCTTATGTCTATCCCCACTATACAGGTGATCCTCAGCAGGATCGAGATGGCTCACATGATACGCGAGCGGCAGGCGAAGTACGCCTTCAATTCGCGGCTCCCGCTCGCTGAGCTATTCCGTCTCTTGGTCGCATGAGTGGGTCAAAGGGGGCTACTACATCCTCTTTGCATCTTGGGATTTGCGACAAAGCTCCTTACCACTCAGCCGAGTCTCTACGCCATTCTGGTGGCTTGAACCCACCTCGAAGCATCCGACTCATTAACTCCGGACCAATAGAGGATCGACCCGCTTTGCGACTGACGCGGGGGCAGAGTCGGCCTTGTCATTAGAAGAAGAGAGGACGTGTCTGCGCTGAATGCTCTCTCAGTACTACCCCTGTCGTTACATCAACTTCCTTGAGGAGAACATCATAGCCCCAGAGATCAGAAAGATGCTGAAGAACGTGCTTCGCGTCTTCTTGCTCAAGGAGCGTATGGTTCAGAACATTATGATGGACTAGAAGTCGGCGGTCACCACTCAGATCCACATCCATCACTTGGATATCAGAATCGCCCCATGAAATATCGTGTTGCCGAGCAAGCATTCGACGCACCCTTACGTATCCGCGCTCGTCGTGAATCGCGGCAATGCGCAGTTCAGGGTCATCCGGGTCATCAACAAGATGAAACATGCGCCAGTTCCGGATCAGGTTCGGACTGAGGAACTGGGCAATAAAGCTCTCATCACGGTAATTCGCCCAAATATCCTGTAGAACAGCCATCGCGTTACCGCGGCCAGCGATGTCCGGGAACCAATCGCGATCCTCATCGGTCGCATGCATGCATATTCGTTCAATGTCCTGCATCATGGCAAAGCCAAGAGCATATGGATTTATCCCGCCGTAGCGCTTTTCATCGAACTCGGGTTGGTAGATCACGTTCGTATGTGACTGCAGGAATTCTAGGAATGCGCCATCGCTGATCTGTCCTCGTTCGTGCAGGCTGGTGAGAATCCGATAATGGCAGTAGGTGGCGCAACCCTCGTTCATCACTTTCGTTTGGCGCTGCGGGTAAAAGTATTGAGCGATCTGACGGACGATCCGGAGGATCTCTCGTTGCCACGGCAGAAGGCGTGGAGCAACTTTCTCTAGAAAATAGAGGATATTCTCCTGTGGCAGCTCCAGCAAGGCGCGGCGTTTCTCCTCAATCATCTTCGTTTCAGACGGAGCTCCCTTGGACGGAACGGTTCGCCAGAGGTCATCGTAAGTCTCCTCATGATGACGGCGGCGCTCCGCTTCCCGCCGCTCCTCCGAATGAAGGTCTGGACGCCTTTTACGCGGATAGCGATGCACACTGTGAGACATCAGCGCATGCGCTGCGTCGAGAATGCGCTCCACAGCCACTTCACCGTAACGCTCCTCGCAACGGGCGATATAGCCTTTGGCAAACTCGAGATAGTCCAGTATGCCATCGGCATCCGACCACTCCTTGAACAGGTAGTTGTTCTTGAAGAAATGATTATGCCCAAATGCGGCGTGCGACATTACCAGGGTCTGCATGGTAGCTGTGTTCTCCTCCATGATGTAGGAGATGCAGGGGTTCGAGTTGATGACGATCTCGTAGGCGAGCCCCATCAGGCCTTGACGGTACCCTGCTTCATGGAATGCAAAGTGCTTTCCGAAGGACCAGTGCTTATAGAACAGAGGCATTCCCGTCGAAGCATACGCGTCGAGCATCTGCTCGGCCGTGATTACCTCTATCTGATTGGGATAAACGTTGAGTCCGAGTTCACCAACGGCGACCGCCTCAATAGCCTCGTAGGCCCGCTGGAGCATTCCAAAATCCCAATCGGACCCTCCATAGATGAGGCGGTTATGCGCGGATTTGCTCATGGCGACGCCGCCTCCTCAACACCCCCACGGCGGAACAGCTCGCGGAACACAGGGTAGATCTCTCGACGATGAGTGACCTTGCGCATGGCAATGGCACCCCTATCCCGCAACGGCTCGTAAGTCTGCCAAAGGGTCGTCCTATGCTTGATAAAGCCTGTAGTCGTTCTGTTCTCTTCAGCTCCAACCTCAAGGTAGGCGAAGTACTGGCACATGGGCAGGATGGATTCTGTCAGAAGGGCAGCGCAGGCCCTGTTATCATCTGGCGAATTGTCCCCGTCCGACGCCTGGGCCGCGTAGATGTTCCAGTCCTGCGGAGAATACCGCTCCGCAACGATCCGCTGCATCTTGCGCAGGGCGGACGAGACAACCGTGCCGCCCGACTCAGGGCTATGAAAGAAGGTGTACTCGTCTACTTCTTCGGCCTCATGGGCATGACGGATGAAGACAATGTCTACGCGCTGGTACCGACGTGTCAAAAAGATATAAAGCAGCATGTAGAAGCGCTTGGCCAAATCTTTCATGTGCTCGGACATGGAGCCGGATACATCCATCAAGCAGAACATAACGGCTTGGGCGATCGGTCTTGGGGCGGGCTCCATCCGGCGATAACGCAGGTCCACTGGGTCGACATAGGGGATCCTACGCATGCGCTGCTGCAAATGCACAAGCTCCTCCCGCAGATCGGCCAGCCGGCTGTCAGACCCGCCCTGATGCTCGAGATGCTGGATCTCCTGTTGGAGGCTTACCAAATCACAGCTCTTGGGGCGCCTCATGGCAATACGCCGGGATAGTGCATTGCGCATCGTGCGCAGGAGGGCGAGGTTTACCGGAGAGCCTGTGGCGGAGTACCCTGCCCGTCGGAAGCCCTGTACCTCCGAGGTGGCGAGGCGCCGTTTGGCGAGATTCGGAAGCTCAAGATCCTCAAGGAAGAGGTCGAGGAACTCCTCGCGGCTGAGAATGAAGCGAACCTCATCCTCTTCTTCGCCGCCACTGCTGGCCGAAGGGGAGCTCCCCGAACCGCCCACTTCTCGCTCGAGTGCGTCACCTTCGACGAACCGCTTGTTGCCAGGCAGCACGTAGTCTCGCAAACCACCAGTCGCGGAGCGCCGGAAACGGGGCTCACGGACCCCCTCAGCTGGAATGATGATCTCGCCGCTTTTCTCTAGATCGCTGATGCTGCGCTCACCGGAGCCGTCCCGAACAGCACGTTGCACGTGAGCCTTGGCCCGGCGCAGAAATCGCTGGCGGTTGGACAGACTTTTGCCGCCCGGATTCAAACGGCGGTCGATAATACTCATTGCGACGCCAACTCCGGCAAGATCGAATTCACCCTGCCTGTTTCACTCTCATGTACCACTCAACTAGACGACGAACTTGTCGTTCCGTGTAGCCTCGGCCCACCATCCGCTGTAGGAACTCTCCGTGCTTTTTCTCGGATTCGCTGTCCTTCTTTGACCCAAAGCTGATGACGGGAAGGAGCTCTTCGACCTGAGAAAACATCCGATGTTCGATCACCTCCCGGATTTTCTCATAGCTCGTCCACGATGGATTCCGGCCGTTGTTGCTTGCCCGCGACCTTAAGGCGAACTTGACCACCTCGTTTCGGAAATCCTTCGGATTGGCAATGCCAGCCGGCTTCTCGATCTTTGTGAGCTCCTGGTTGAGAAGCTCCCGGTTGAGTAGTTGCCCTGTGTCCGGATCCTTGAAATCCTGATCTTCGATCCAAGCGTCGGCATAAGCCACATAGCGGTCGAAAAGGTTCTGCCCGTAGTCGTGGTAGGATTCCAGATACGCCTTCTGGACTTCGTGGCCAATAAAGTCCGCATAGCGGGGGGCTAGCTCCGTTTTGATGAAGTCAATATAGCGCCGCTCGATGTCCGTCGGCAGTTGCTCTCGCCGAAGTGCCTGTTCCAGAATATACATCAGATGAACTGGATCGGCGGCAACCTCGATGGTATCGTGATTGAATGTCGCGGCCAGAACCTTAAACGCGAATCGCGTCGAGATCCCGTCCATCCCCTCGTTGACCCCGGCGGCATCCCTATACTCCTGAAGACTCCGGGCACGCGGATCAACTTCTTTGAGGCTCTCGCCGTCGTAGACGCGCATCTTGGAGTAGAGGTTCGAGTTCTCATGCGGTCGCAATCGTGACAGAACTGAGAAGCGTGCCAACATCTCAAGGGTCGCTGGCGCACATGGCGCGTCGGCAAGCTCCGAGCCTCGGATCAGCTTCTCGTAAATCTTCTGCTCTTCCGTCACCCTCAGGCAGTAAGGTACTTTAATTACGTAGATACGATCAATGAATGCCTCGTTGTTCTTGTTGGACCTGAAGCTCTGCCACTCGGCCTCGTTCGAGTGTGCCATGATGATTCCCGAGAACGGAAGTGCACCAATGTTCTCGGTACCGACATAGTTTCCTTCTTGGGTAGCTGTGAGCAGGGGGTGAAGCATCTTGATCGGGGCTTTGAACATCTCGACGAATTCGAGAATGCCTTGGTTGGCCCGGTTTAGGCCTCCCGAATAGCTGTAGGCGTCCGGATCCACCTGCGAGAGCATTTCGAGCTTCCGGATATCGACCTTTCCAACGAGCGAAGAGATATCTTGATTGTTCTCGTCACCCGGCTCTGTCTTAGCGATCGCAATCTGCCGGATACGGGATGGGTTGATCTTCACCACCCGGAACCTTGAAATGTCACCGTGAAACTCGTCGAGGCGCTTAACGCACCATGGGCTCATCAGGTTGGTGAGCCGCCGCCGTGGGATGCCATAGCGATCCTCAAGTGCGTCGCCCATCTGTTCGGCATTAAATAGACCAAGAGGGCTCTCGAAGACCGGGCTGATCTCATCGTTTGCCTTCAGCACGTAAATAGGATGAACTTCCATCAGGGCCTTTAGCCGCTCGGCAAGAGATGACTTGCCGCCGCCAACTGGGCCGAGAAGGTACAGGATCTGCTTGCGCTCTTCCAACTGCTGGGCCGCATGCCGGAAGAAGCTGACGATCCGCTCGATGGTATCCTCCATTCCATAGAACTCGGAGAAGGCGGGATAAACCCGGATCGTCCGATTCATGAAGATCCGGCCAAGGCGAGGGTTCTTTGCGGTATCGATGACCTCGGGACTACCGATCGCAGCCAAGAGTCGTTCTGATGCACTCGCGTACATCATGGGATCGTCGCGGCAGCCCTCGAGATATTCTGCCAGCGACATCTCAGTTTCGCGATGCACTTCGTAAGAGCGCAGATAACTCGCAAACACGTCACTAGACTGCATCACAGTGGACTCCGGTAAGAGGCCTAGTACCCTATACTGCACGCTTAAGGTTCCATTGCCTATGCGATACTGTGATGCATTCACAAACTCTTGAGCCGGCACCGTTTCCGCTAACGCCGAGTTGATCGGGGGCGGAAGCTCTGCGCAGCCCATTTGGAGGTCGTAGGCAGTCGCCGTTGCGTGGCGCACGACGGGTGATCAGTTGTTTCGCACGCGCCTCATTGATGCCCTTAGCGGCGACCGGGTGTGCATAAGTATTGTTGGCGCACAGCTATCTTGGAAACGAGCTTTGAGCTCGCGGAGCTCGAGGATTTGCAATCCTCGGCAGTCTCCTGACTGCAAGCTTCTGTAGGTAGATGCAGGATGTGACCATAAAAGGATTTCCCCAAATGCTCTTGAGAGGGCACGCCAAACACAAGGCGGCGCGTTTTCTGCCAGCGCTTGTCTGCCCATCACTGGAACGAACAGCTGCTTGGCAGCACACGAATGCACTTCAGCCAAGCTTTTGCTCTGACATCTGGCGGCTTCGCTAGCCTTGCTGTCCCTTCCCCTGTGACTACCACAGCCCTTCTGAGGCGGCCTGAAGGCAGTGGCAATGGGTTGGGTGCAGCCGCCCGGCAGCAGTTGGCGCGGTCCGGCGGCTGCCCGGCTGCATACACCCGGCAACTTGTGCGACAGTGTGCTCAGAGCAATGTGCGTTTCTCAATAGCGGATGGCGATACCCCGATAGATACTCGGCCTCAACAGAGCGACTTGGCTATAACAGCATACCGGTTTCAGCCACAGTTTTCGTGTTTGTAGGAAGTCTCTGCGCCGAATCGGTCGGCGCGTCACAGGGCCTCAAATGACCCGCGCTCTGGCTCTCGCCACTGCTTTCCTGCTTGCCAGCCTTTCCCAAGTCCCCGCCGCACAGGCCGCAGATCCCTCTCATTTTTGGGATCTGCAGCCTCGGTCGCTTCGGCTCCTGGTTGCCTCCCCGCAGGTAATGGTCACCCGAACTGAAATAGGATGGGATGCCTATTGCCGCTGTCCGGTAGTCCTCGCACCATCCGAGATCCCTGACGTGATGAAGAAAGCGATCGTGGCCGTAGAGGACAAGCGCTACTTTGACCACGGCGGTGTTGATGTGGTTTCGCTGCTGTCCGTCTTCAAAGGCGGCCTCACCCGGGGCGGTAGCACGATTCCGATGCAGCTTCTCAAGAACCTGGTGTTCCATGACTTGCGCAGGAGCGATGCGCTCACGCGTCTTGAACGCAAAGGCGCGGAAGTCTGGTACGCCGGCCTCTTCGACGGGGCGGTGGGGAAGGAGGAACTCCTGGCCGCCTACCTGAACCAAGTTGAATTCGGCGGACGGGATATTGTCGGACTGTATCGGGCAAGCCGGCACTACTTCCGCAAGGAGCCCAAGGATCTAACGCTCTACGAGGCAGCCATGCTGGCGGGGATGGTCAAGGCCCCCGCCCGGCTCAATCCCTTGCGCGAGAGAACCCGGGCACGGGCGCACGAACGCGCACTTCTCGTCCTGAAGCTCATGGCCGAGCAAGGCATGATCACCGAGAAGGAGCGGCGCCAGGCCGAGAAGGCTCGAATCCGCCCCGGCATGCTGCCGGATTTCAAGATCCAGCCGCAAGCCTTCACCGAGTGGGTGGTGGAGACCTGGGGGGACAAGTACGTACAGCCGGGGGAGACAGTTCGGTTCTTCGTCACCCTGAACCCGCGGGTTCAGCACATGGCGGAGCAACATCTGAACCAGCTCGCCAAGGAAGGAGCCGTGCCGCCCACCTACGATGCCGGTGCGGTGATGATGGCCCCCAATGGGCGGGTGCAGGCGATGGTGGGCTCCGTCGACTGGTCTCGGCGGCAGTTCAACAATGCCGTGAAGGGCAGCGTGCAGGCTGGCTCAACGGCCAAGTTGCCGCTGCTGATCGCGGCCTGCGAGGCGGGCAAGACTCCTGAAAGCCGGGTCATCGACCGGCCGGTAAGGGGAACCTGGCCGGCGAACGGCAAACTGGGCTACCAGGGGCAGACAACGCTGAAGGAGGCCTTTGCCTCATCACGCAATGCCGCGGCCGTGCGGCTGGCGCAGGAGATCGGGATCGACGCCGTCGCCGAGGTCAGCCAGCGCATCGGGATCGATCCTGGCCCTGCAGATGACGCGGGTTTTGTCCTCGGCTCCTACTCGAGCAATGTCATGTCCATGACGGCCGCCTATACGACCGTGGCCAACGGCGGCTATCGCGTCGCCCCATCGGGCGTGCTGGCGGTAGTCGACGGTCGTGGCCGGGTCCGGGCGGACTTTCTCACGACCATGCGCAAGAGGGTCATCCCGGAGGGATGCGTCGAGCCGACCCGTGCCGTCCTGCGCGAGGTGGTCCAGAACGGGACTGGACGAGCGGCGCAGATGAAACGCTGGGCGGCCTACGGAAAGACCGGCACCTCGACCGGCAATGCCGATGCCTGGTTCATCGGCTGGAGTGAGCAGCGGGTGTTCGGGATCTGGATGGGGCGCCGCCGCGGAGAGAACGGGCCGGCCCTCGCTGGTGCCGGTGCGCCCGCTGCCTACTTCGGGCGCGTCGCCACGGCGGTGAATGAATGGTCCGCGCGCCAGCAGAGGCTTGAAGAGCAGCGACTGGTGAACGCGCGCCCCAAGAGAGGTTTCGAGCCGGGCAAGATCGTCGATTGGCTCTCTTCACTTCCGCAAATCATGACCAAACCTGGAGTGCCGTCGATTCAGGAAAAACCGCTCAACGACAAGAGAGCCTAATCCGTCTCTCAGGCGGCAAGGCCCTTCATGCGCGCGGGGGGCCGCGCCCTCCTGCTCACAGCCCGGCTTTATCGTCCAGGAATGTTTCGAACAGTTGCTCATGGCCCATCTGGCCGCCTTTGAGCATCACGAACATACCGTCCCGCGACGAATACCAACAGGGGTTAATCATGCTGCAGGAAGGGCTGCAACACTATCTTTATGGATCAGTGAGCCCGGGAGAGAACCAGATCCTCTCGAGCGGCGTTGAACTTTCATAGGCTGCTTAGCGCTTAGAAGTGAGGTTTAGCCGTGTTGAGTTTTGAGGCCGTTGAAGAGGTCTGTGAAAGCAGACAGACGTCGCTTGTCATCCACCCAGCGATCCGTCGCGCAATCAAAGGCTACGAGGAAAGCTTCTACGTCGGATTGCGCTGCTACCTGACGGGAGAGTCCGATGGCGTGTACTTCCTCCCTCTCTGCGGAGGTGGTTACGCGCGTCTCATTTTCTCGAAGCGGGTCTCTTCCGGAGGGCATAACCTCCTCAGAATTGACCCGCTGGCCAATGAGGGGCTGGCGCGGATCAAAGCCTCTTTGGATTAACCAGACTTGGCACAACAGCCCCCCATTTCCTCGGCGGAGCGTCGCGGGTCCTGGATTTCGGCATCGGGGCAGTGACGTGCGAGCGGAGATGCGGCTGTCATGCCAGACGCGGCGCTCGCCCGTATGGTGGGGCAAGCCCTACAAATGCTAGGAACAACGGTACTCTCACCGATAGCCAGAGGCCTGCAGATCGAACAGCTCTGCGTAACGCCCACCCGAGGCAACAAGCTCGTCGTGCGAGCCCGCCTCCACGACCTGCCCGTTCTCCAGAACGAGAATGCGGTCGGCCATGCGCACCGTCGAGAACCGGTGCGAGATCAGAACTGCGGTCTTTCCCAGGCTCAAATCCCGGAACCGCTGGAAGACTTCGTATTCCGAGCGGGCGTCGAGAGCGGCGGTCGGCTCGTCCAGGATGAGCACCTCGGCATCCCGCATGTAAGCCCGAGCGATCGCGATCTTCTGCCATTCGCCCCCAGAGAGGTCCCTCCCCTCATGGAACCGCTTTCCGAGCGGCTGGTCATAGCCGCGGGGCAAGCGTTGGATAATGCGGTCGGCGAGGCTGCGCTCCGCCGCCTGTTGGATCCGGGGACGATCACTGGTAGCCTCGATCCGGCCCGTCCCGATGTTCTCGGCGGCTGTGAAATGAAACCGCACGAAATCCTGAAAGATCACGCCGATATGGCGCCGCAGGTCGGCCAGATCGTATTCACGCAGATCGTGGCCATCGAGAAGGATTCGTCCCTCGGTCGGGTCGCAGAGGCGGGCTAGGAGCTTCACGATCGTGGTCTTGCCAGCCCCGTTCTCTCCGACCAGAGCCACGACCTCACCGGTCCTGAGCGTCAGGCTCAGGTGACGGACCGCCCAGCGATCTGAGTCCAGGTACCGGAAACCCACGTTCTCGAACTCAATCCCTAACCGCATCGTCTGCGGGAACGGCCGCGGGTTCCGGGGTGAGGCGATGCCCGGGCGGACATCGAAGAACGAGAATAAATCTTCCAGGTACAGCGCCTGCCCCGCAATCTGGGAAAACCGCAGAAGCAATCCCTCGAGCAGGCCGCGCAGGCGTAGGAACGAGCCGGACAGGAACGTCAGGTCGCCGAGGCTGAACTCGCCCTGGACTGTCCGCCATGCGATCAGAGCATAGGCGAGGTAGTAAGCGCATGATGCGAGGGCCGCAAAGAGCGTGCCCCATGCAGCCCGGCGGATCGCAAGCCGTCTGTTGTCCGCATACATACGGTCAGCGAAGCCCCTGAATCGCTCGACCAGGAAGGCGTTGAGACCAAAGAGCTTGACCTCCTTCGCGGTTTCGACGCTCGACCCGAGATAGCGGATGTAATCGAGCTGGCGCCGTTCCGGCGTGCGAAAGTAATTGAGCCGGTAGCCTTGGGCGTTGAAATGAACCTCGCCGACAAAGGCCGGCAGAAGAGCGAGGATGATCAGGCCGATGAGCCAGGGCGCATAGGCCAGCAGGCCGGCCGCGAGCGACAGGACCGTGAGCACGTCCTGGACCTGCCCGAAAATCTGAGTCAGGAGCGTGGTTCGCCCCGTGACCTGACGGCGGGCGCGCTCCAAGCGGTCCTGCTGATCGCTGCTTTCGAACTGCTCGAGATCCAGCGTCGTCGCATGCTCCATCAGGCGCACGCTGGCGAAGTTGCTGTAGCGCTCGGACAGGAGACCGTCGACGAGAGAGCTGGCCCGCCCCAGAAGATCAGCCATGATGGCGAGGGTCAGCTCCAGAAGGAGCAGCCCGCCGAGAACATCGAGCCGGCCGCTCCCGATCAAATCGCCGAGGCTGCCGCGTGGCGAGGGGAGTCGGGTCTGGACCACGACCTCATCGATGATGAGCTTGCCGACATAAAGGACCAGAATAGGTAGGGCCGAGCGGGTCAGCCGCAACCCGAAGCTCGCGATCGTGAGCCCAGGGCTGGCCTGCCAGACCAGACGAAACAGGGACGGGAGGTGACGCAAGGCACCGATCCGCTCACGCAGGGAGCGGCTGGTGGGGAACACGGAAGCGGCCATCCCATTAAGATGGGAGTCCGAGGCCCCTTCGTCGAGCCAAGGGCTTGCCGCAGCCGGGTTGGCCCCTTTGCGAATGTTGCCGCACGTGCATAGTCTCCCCGTGCAGACCCCAAGCCGAGCACGCTCCGGCTCGGAGTCTCGAGTCACATCAGCCGTGAAGCGGTGAAACGCTCTTGAGGAGATCCCCCATGGACATCCGAGTTGCCGGTTCGATCGTAACCAGGCGCGCTCCCGCGGATGCCTTTACCGGCACGGTCTGGCACGACCCGATCATCGATGCGCCGGCCCCAGCCCGGGTTCGCGCCGCCCGCGTAAGCTTTGAGCCCGGTGCCCGCACCGCGTGGCATACGCACCCGCTGGGCCAGACCCTGCATGTCCTCTCCGGGGTCGGCCGGATTCAGACCTGGGGTGGACCTGTCCGGGAGATCCGGCCGGGCGACACCGTTTGGATCCCTCCAGGCGAGAAACACTGGCACGGAGCCTCACCCAGCATCGGCATGGTGCATCTGGCTATGCAGGAGGCGCTGGACGGATCCCATGTTACCTGGATGGAGCATGTGAGCGACGAGCAGTACAGGACGGCACCGGAGGCCTGAACCGGGCTTCCTCCCCCTCGGCTCCTTGCTCGTGATCCGATGTAAGGACGAAAAGTCAGACAGTCTTGGAGAGCGCTATGACAGACCACGACCATGACAGCCACCACGATCAGCATGAGCACTGGAAGCACCATGGCGTCCAGGTGATCAAAGGCGACCGGCTCGATCCGAACACCGCCCAGACCCCGGGCATGTTTCGCCAGGCCGCGATCAATCATGCCCGGGTGGGGGCCCAGAAGATCTGGGCGGGCACGGTTTCGATCCAGCCGAATGCCAAGACTGGGGTGCATCATCACGGCGAACTGGAGAGCGTCATATATGTGGTGCGGGGCAAGGCTCGTATGCGCTGGGGCGAGCGGCTGGAGTTCGTCGCCGAGGCCGGACCCGGGGATTTCATCTATGTGCCGCCCTTCGTGCCCCATCAGGAGATCAACGCCAGTCCCGACGAGCCTCTTGAATGCGTCCTGGTGCGCAGCGACAACGAAGCCGTCGTGGTGAACATCACCGATGTGGACCCGGTTGAGCAGCCGGAGGAGGTCTATTGGGTCGATCCTATTCACAAGCAGCCAGAATAGGGTCAAGATGGTGCCTTGCGGGTGCTGTCAAGTTAGCTGCGGAAAGGCAAAGGTGCCGTACGCCTACTTTTGGGCCAGTTTATACCAGCCTACGAGAGCAGTTCCTGTCACATCGCGCCAAACGACAAAGGCACGATCCCGCCCAGCACAGTACTCCCTGGTGGAGAGGCGATGGCGGCGAAGTCAGAAGTGATTGTGGATTAGAGTGTGGTAGCAAGAAATTGCAGGGCGTGGCGGACTGACTTGAACCGCCTCATGTGGCGTTCCCGCCGTCAGACGGGTTGACGCGATACCGTCACAGCGATTGTTCAACATGCCGGCTCAGACGATGTTCAACACCCAACAGGATCCAAGTTTGACAGTCACGATTACCCTGGGCTCGTAGCACAGGCCTTTATCAGCTTGCAAAGGAACCGCTTGGCCGCCTCGTAGCGACGGCTCTACACCAGCAGATCGAGTAAGTTGCCATACTGATCGACGGCTTGCCGAAGGTCGTTCAGCTTGACAAGGATGCAAACAAGCACCTCATCCAAGCACCACTTATCTCCGGATTGTGGCTAGCGTCGCTTGAGGCCATTGGCATAGGCCTGGCCGAAACGCAGACTCAATTCGCGGATTGTCCCTTACCTGACCACGATGCTTTGCGCTGCCAGGATCGGTTCGACCTCACGCAGGCTGACGCTGAAGCAGTGATACAGCCAAACCGGCTGTTTGACGATCCCGACCGGAAAGCCGAAGCCGAGGGGCGGGTCGGGGGCGTTCTTATGTCCGAGACGCCGCCACAGGTCCCAACCCTTGCCAACCTGACACCACCGACGTCTCCCAGCAAAAAGGCCCGGGTTTCCCGGACCTTTCCGTTTGCCGAAGCGGCAGGTCTCAATACGTGCCGAACTTGAAGTTCAGCTTGGCGCGCGCCACGAAGAACTCGTTCTCCTCGTCGCGGTTGTTCGGGACGGACACCGCCGTACGATCGGCGCCAAGAGCAGGAACGTAGCTGCCGATGAAGGTGC
>NZ_JBHSBQ010000035.1:0-27355 GCF_042650665.1 Microvirga sp. GCM10011540
CGTCGACTTGCCGCAACTTGGCGACAATCTCCTCGGCCGTGTGTCTCTTCTTGCTCATTCTCTTTCGTCCTCCATTCGGCTCGAAAGCCATACATCAGGGAGGACCACTTTTGTGGAGGCAGGCCACCGGGGCGACTTTCGCGGCGGTTCGGATATGCAGTCCAGGTAGCCGCGGTAGCCGACCCTGAGGCTCTGCCCCACCTCGAGGACAGCGTTCGCCTCCCGGCGTTGCGCGCCGGTGCCGTCAGTCTGCTCCGCCCCTTCGGGCGTAACCGTCATGCGAATGGGATCGGCGACCAGCAGCAGGGTGCTGGCTGCCCCGGAGGCGCCGTCGACCGGCGCCGGACTGAGAGGGACCATGCTCCCGTTCAGCTTCACGATCCCGCCCCTTGGCGCCCCGTCCGGCTGCGTGCCCACCGCCAGGACCGGCCGGCCTGCCGTGGTGTAACGGAACTCGCACAGGGGGCCGGCTCCCAATGCCTTCCGGATCTCCGCGTCGTTCATCGGGGCGGGATCAAGCGTCGGGATGTTCGACCCGGCAAGCGCCTCCTGGGCCGGAACGATGCGGGCGATCTCGGGCGCGCGGATCGAAGTCAGATCGTCGTCAGGCGCCTCGTTCTCGCTGCATCCGGCCACAATCATGCCGAGCCCGACCACGAAAGCCAGGTGGGCCTGTCCGCCCCATGAGGAAAGCGTCCGCATCAGTCCCGCGCCTCCAGGTCGGTGATCAGGTACTTCATCTCGGCGATTTCCCGCTCCTGCGCCTCGATGATCTCATCGGCGAGCTTGCGCACGCGCGGGTCGGAGATCTGGGACCGCTCGCTCGTCATGATGGCGATGGAATGATGCGGGATCATCGCCTTCATGTACTCGACGTCATCCACCGTGGCCTGGCTGCGCACGAGCCAGAGGCTGAGGGCGAATACGGCGATGGAGCCCCCGAAGATGGCGAGGTTGAGCGCCATCTTCTTGTACATGTCGATCATGAAGGCGAGCATGATCACCGACATCGTTGCGCCCATGACAAGCGCCATCCAGGCGCGGGTCTCGCTCCAGAACACGTGCTCGGCCGCATAGGTGTTCAGGTACATCAGCCCGTACATGACGACCGTGGAGGTCGCGATCATGGCTGCAAAGCGCCAGTAGGACATTCCCATGTCAGGCCTGCTCCGAAGTCACTGCGGGGGTGTGCCGGTGACGGCGGGCGGCGGGTTTTGCACTCCACCGCCCGGCGCTCCGGCTGGCTGGGATCCTCCGCCATGCGCCCCGGTCGTCTGGGCCGCGCCGCCGTGGTGACCTCCGCCGCCTTGCCCGCCGCCACCGTGCTGGGCGTTGCCGAGTTGCGCGTACTCCTCGGGCGTCATGGCCGGGAGCTGCTTGACGAAGGCGGCAATGTTCCAGATGGCCTGATCGTCATGGGACGGGCCAAAGGCCGGCATGCCCGACATCTTGACCCCGTGCCTGACGATCCAGAACACCTCTTGCGGGCTCCAGCCGGCGGCTGCTTCGGTCAGGTGCGGAGGCCTCGGCCGCATGCCCTTCGCCCATTCGGCACGATCAACGCCCGGACCGGCATGGCAATGCTGGCACATGGATTTGTAGGCGGTCGCTCCCTGCGTGAGCATGTCAGGCGTGAAGCTGGCGGGCGCGACGATCCCGTCCGCCTGGCGCTCGACGGAATTGTGGAACGTGGTGTCGAACGCCCACCGCGTGAACGAGGCATGCTCCTCGGTGGCGGCCACGTTGTAGGCGCCTGAATAGACGACGACCAGACCGATGATGCCGAGCAGCGCCAGGACACTCCCGGTGCCTACGGCGATGCCGAGGCCCAAGCCTTTTCTCCGATCATCCATTGTTCATCCTCCACGAAGCGGGAGTCCTGGTCAGGCGGCCATGCTCTGGAGCGCCGCTTGGCAGGCCTGCTCACAGCGGCGGCAGGACTCGGCACAGATGCGGCAGTGCTCGTGCATGCCGGCGTGGCGCTCGCATTCCTCGCCACACAGCCGACAGGCAGCGGCACAGGCTTCAAGCATGCGGCGAATGACCTCCTCGTTCGAGCCGGTCCGGCGGGTCGCCACGGATCCGGTGGCGGCGCAGACGTCGGCACAGTCGAGGTTCAGGCGGATGCACTGAGTCAACTGCTGCACCATGTCCTCGCCCAGGCAGGCATCGGCACAGGAGGTGCAGATCTGGGCGCAGGAGTAGCACTCCTCGATGCAGCGGATGAGAGCGTCGTTGGTGTTGCCCTTCACGTGCGGGTGCGTGCTGATCATCTCGCGAGCATGCATGGCTGTATCCTCCGGGAAAGAAGACCGGGTCGCGGCGGGGCAACCCCGAGGAGCCGCGCCGGGACTTGGCCGATCCCGGACCAACATACGGGTGGGGGTATGGTTCCGGACCAACCGGCATCTTGTGCGTTGACCAGCAGGAGGTGCTCGTGCGCGATGGCTGGTTCGGACGACAGACATGGGGGCATCGATGTCGATCACACGCGGCAGCTACCGCGCCTGCGCCGCATCGAAGGGCAGGTACGGGGCTTGCAGCAGATGATCCAGGACGGGCGCTACTGCGGTGACGTGGCGGATCAGGTCAACGCGGTCATCGCCGCGCTGCGGCGGGTGCAGACCGACATGCTGAGCGACCACGTGAAGGGTTGCATCGAGGCGAGCCTGTCCCGAGATCTCCCCGACGGAGAGCGCCAGCGTCTGGTGGACGAGATTACCCGCCTGATGGGCAACCTCGGCCGGCGCTCGTGAGACGAGGCGGTCAGCCTTCAGGATGAGGAGCGGCTTCGTTCCTGCTGGTAAGTGCGCTCGCGCTCAGGCCAGGTGCTCTTGATGAAGGCCAGGATGGCCTCGATCTCCCGGTCCGACAGCGCACCGCCGAACGCCGGCATGGCGCTCCGGTGGTTCGGCACGACCGCGCCCATGCCGAACTTGGTGATCCGGAACAGTTCCTCGTCCGAGTGGTGCCAGGTGTGGCCGCTCGCGTCGTGCGGAGGCGCCGGCATCAGCCCGTTCGGCTTCGGGCTCTGCCAGTCGGGCTCGCCCTGGAGAGCCGCGCCGTGGCAGGAGGCGCAGTAGGCACCGTAGAGCTGGCGGCCCAGGACAATCCGGGCGGAACCCCCGTCGTCCCGCAGGAGCATCCACAGGAGCGCCGTGCCGATCAGAAAGGCACAGGCTGAGGCCCCAAGGACAAGGGCGGTGTTTCGGGTGGCACGCATCAAGCTCATGGCCGGAGCCCGTCAGGTTCTCGGCACGATCTCCCACTGTGCGGTCTTCGACTGGTAAGGAGCGGAGCGGTCGGCCCCGCTCCTCACATGCCGTCGTCAGATCATCGTGTCCGGTTCATCTGCTCCTGCATCTGCCGCATCACGGCCGTCATCTCGGCCATCTGCCTCTGCATCTGCTCCATATTGGACGCCATCTGAGCGTTGCGCTGCATCATTGGGCAGCCGCCCTGCATCATGCCGCCCATCATTCCACCCTGTTGCCCGGGAGCCTGACCACTGGGGTTTGCTTGGCCGGTGCCGGGCTGCATCGTCCCCATGCCCTGCATCGGAGCGGCTGGCGCGGGACCCGGCGCCGATGGGGCTGGCGCCGTCGTCTGACCTAGGGCGGCTGTCCCGGCCAGCGCCAGAAGCCCGGTCAGGGCCAGTGTCGGAAAGGTTCTCATCGGATATCTCCCATTTGCTGTCGTTGCTGACGTGGAGCCCCCACCTCTACATCGAAGTCCTGCCGCCCTGTTCCTAAGGCTTGCCTCGATCTCAGCGGCGCAGGTATTTCACCAGCGCCGCGACCCCGAGGACGAGCAGGATGACGACCAGGAGCCATACCAGGCCCATTCCCGCCATCATCCATCCCATGCCATCCATCATGCCCATCATCGGATGCTTGCTCACGAGTTCGACGCGCCGAAGCTGCTCCAGGTCCGGCCCTGGTCCGTGCTGGTCAGCACCCGACCCTTACCGGTCGAGGCGAACAGCCGATCCGGGTTCGTCGAGTCAACGGCGAGATGCAGGAAGTAGCCGCCGCCGAAATCATTGTCTAATTCAGTGAAGTCGAGCGGCTCCTCCGCCGAGCGCACCAGCCCGCGCCCGATGACGAAGGCGTAGAGCGTGCCGTCCGGCGTGACCTCCACGAGGCTCACGGGTGCGCCCCCGAGCTGCGGCTTCCAGGTCTTGCCGGCATCCTTGCTGACGAGCAGGCCCTCCTCCGTCGCGGCAAAGAGCGTGTCCGCATTCTTCGCCGAGGCGGCGAGATCGATCAGCTTGTCGGGCGTGGGGCCGACCAACTTCCAGGTCTTGCCCGCGTCACGGCTGATCTGAAGCCCCTTGTAGGCGCCGTAGATCGTGTTCGGGTCGGCGGGGCTGACCGTCATCTGGTGAAAGTCCACCGGGCCGTTCACGCCAGGGGAGACTTGCGTCCAGGTTTTCCCCTGGTCGGTGGAGGCGATGAAGCCGAGATTGCCGCCCTGCGCCGGGTGACCGCTGGCATAGAGTGTCTTCGGGTCGCTCGGATGCGGGTTGAAGCCCATGAAGTCCTGGACCTCGGAAATCCGCTCCGCCTTGCCGTCGGCACCGGCACGGAACAACCCGTGGTGGGTGGCGATGAGCAGTTTGGATGGGTCCTGCCGATCCACGGCGAGGCCGTGGATGTGCGTGTGGGCCGGGAGCTTGGAGACTTCCAGGGTCTCGGTTGCCTCCGAGCGGACGCTGTATCCGATGGTGGCGAGCGTGAGCGCGGCGGCTGCGGTCAGCGCGAGCTTGTTGGTGGTGATCTTCTTCATGTCTGTATCCTTGGGATCAGGGGGCGAGCCCACGGGCTCGGCCCGGGCGTTCACTGTTGGGTTTCGCGCTGAGCGGGCGTGGTCGAGCAGGACCGCCCAGACATGCCCTTCATGCACAGGCCGAGGACGCACATCGCCAGGCAGGGTGCAGCGGAGAGCAGCAGCGGGGCAATGCCAGCAGCAACAAGCCAGGGCCAGCCGAGCGCCAGGCTGCCCATCAAGGGGACGATGGCGGCCACCAGCATCAGGCGGCGCCGGCTCCTCAGCAGGGATGGAACCCGGGATGCGGCCAAGTGCATCGAGGGCACGACGGGAGATGACGTCTGCATCTCGTTCTCCTCAAGTCATGGTCGGGATCGCGGACATGCGCAGGCGCACGTCCGCCGTGGCCGCGCGTGGCGCGGCTTCAGCCGATCAGGATAGTTCGAGGAGGAGGAGGCTCGGGAAGGCGCGTGAGCCCGGAGCCGTCCAAGTCGGGGCTCGATGCGAGTCGCTCTGTCGCGGCCGCGGCCGTTCCTGCGGCGGCATGGGCAAGGATCATGGCCGATCCGGCGCAGAATGCTTTCGCGCAGGGCATGGGCGTGGCTGCATCGCCTTCGCAGTGGTCGCAATCGGCAGCCATGGAGTCCATGGCTACCGAGGCGGTCATGTCGTGCATGTCATGAGCCATCATCCCATTCGGGACAGGCACCATCGTTCCCAGCACAAAGGCCAGGATAACAAGAAATGCACAGAGGGACCGGAGCATCGGCATCATTCAGACCTAGTGATGTAATGACCTAAGGACAACTCACATGATCGTGTTGTTCCTTGTGGATCCCGCCCCGGAGGCCAGAGCGGGGGCTCACTGCACGCCCATCACCCGATCCTTGCCATCCGGAGGCGCAGTGAATTGGCAATGACGCTCACCGACGACAGCGCCATGGCGGTGGCGGCGAGCACCGGCGAGAGCAACATCCCGAAGAACGGGTACAGCACCCCGGCCGCGACCGGCACGCCCGCGGCGTTGTAGATGAACGCGAAGAACAGGTTCTGTCGGATGTTGCGCATGGTTGCCTGGGAGAGCCGTCGCGCCCGCACGATCCCCGTCAGGTCGCCCTTGAGCAGCGTCACGCCCGCACTCTCGATGGCGACGTCGGTCCCTGAGCCCATGGCGATGCCTACGTCTGCCGCCGCAAGCGCCGGTGCGTCGTTGACCCCGTCACCAGCCATCGCGACCACGCGGCCTTCCCGGCGCAGGCGCTCGACCACGGCGCTCTTCTGGTCGGGCAGGACCTCCGCCTCGACCTCGTCGATGCCGAGCCGGCGCGCCACGGCTTCCGCCGTCGTGCGGTTGTCGCCTGTCAACATCACGACCCGGATGTTTTTCTCGCGCAAGCCCCTCAAGGCCTCGGGCGTGGTGGCCTTGACTGGATCGGCGATGGCGAGGATGCCGGCCGGGCGTCCGTCGATGCCGACGAAGATCGCGGTCGCGCCTTCCCGGCGCAGGTCGTCCGCCTTGCCGGCGATGGCCTCGACCGGGATGCCCTGCTCGGCCAGGAACCTGGCGTTCCCGAGCGCCAGGCGCCGGCCCTCGACCGTGCCGAGGGCGCCCTTGCCGACGGGCGAGTCGAAGTCCGTTACCTCGGCGAGGGGGATGTCGCGTTCCATGGCGGCCGCCACGATGGCGGTGGCGAGCGGATGCTCGCTGGCGCGCTCGACGCTGGCGGCCAGCCGCAGAAGCTCGGCCTCCGAAAGATCACCAGTGGGCATGATGGCGGTGACGCTCGGCTTGCCTTCGGTCAGGGTTCCGGTCTTGTCGACGACGAGTGTATCGACCTTCTCCATCCGCTCCAGCGCCTCGGCGTTCTTGATCAGCACGCCGCCCTGAGCGCCGCGTCCCACGCCGACCATGATCGACATGGGAGTGGCGAGCCCGAGCGCGCAGGGACAGGCGATGATCACCACTGCGACCGCGGCGATGACGGCGTAGGACAGGCGCGGCTCCGGCCCCCAGATCGCCCAAGCCGCGAAGGCCAAGAGGGCGATGACGATTACGATCGGCACGAACCAGCCCGAGACCTGGTCGGCCAGACGCTGGATCGGGGCGCGGCTGCGCTGGGCCTCCGACACCATCTGGACGATGCGCGAGAGCATGGTGTCGCGCCCGACCTTCTCGGCCCGCATGATGAAGCTGCCGGTCTGGTTGAGGGTGCCGGCGATCACCTTCGTGCCGGGTTCCTTCGTCACGGGCATCGACTCGCCCGTGACCATCGACTCGTCGACCGAGCAGCGCCCCTCCAGGACCTCGCCGTCCACGGGTACCTTCTCCCCGGGGCGGACGCGCAGGCGGTCGTTGACGGCAATGGTGTCGAGGCCAACCTCCTCGTCCGTGCCGTCCTCCCGCACCCGACGGGCGGTCTTGGGCGCGAGGTCGAGCAGGGCCCTGATGGCGCCCGAGGTCTGCTCGCGCGCCCGCAGTTCGAGCACCTGGCCCAGCAGCACGAGCACGGTGATCACCGCCGAGGCCTCGAAGTACGCCGGGATGGCGCCGTCCGGCCCGCGCAGCAGGGCCGGGAACAAGCCCGGCGCGAGGGTCGCGGCCATGCTGTAGATCCAGGCCGCCCCGACGCCGAGCGCGATCAGGGTGAACATGTTGAGGCTGCGGTTGAGGAGCGACTGCCAGCCGCGGACGAAGAACGGCCAGCCCGCCCACAGGACGACGGGCGTGGCCAGGATCATCTGGATCCAGTTCGAGGTCTGCTGGGCGATGTAATGCGAGACGCCGAGGAAATGGCCGCCTATCTCCAGGAAGAAGACCGGGATGGTGAGAACGAGGCCGATCCAGAACCGCCGCGTCATGTCGGCGAGTTCGGGATTTGGGCCGGAGTCCGTGGTCACCAGGACGGGCTCGAGTGCCATGCCGCAGATCGGGCAGGAGCCGGGGCCGACCTGCCGGACCTCCGGATGCATGGGGCAGGTGTAGACCGTTCCCTCCGGCACTGGCTCATCGGTCTTCTTGACCTCCTCCGCCGAGAGGTACCGGGCGGGATCGGTCTCGAACTTCGACCGGCATCCGGCCGAGCAGAAGTAGTACGGCTTCCCGCCATGCTGGGTGCGGTGCGGGGTGACGTGCGGGTCGACCATCATCCCGCAGACGGCATCCCTTACCTTCCCGGCATTCGCCGCAGGCTCATGATGCTGGTGTCCCGTGTGGGCGCCATGACCGTGATGGGCATGGCCTTGGTGCCCGTGTCCCTTGGTGGCGTGGTCATCGTTCATGGCATTCCCCACTGGCGTTCACGTTCGATGTGGGCAGTCTGCGGCTTCCCACGATGGCAAGGTCAACGCCTGGTGGGCTGCCCGACCGTCACTTCCGCTATCGTCCCTTCTGGATCCTGACGACGCTGATCTGGCCGTTCACGCGGTCGGCCTGGAACCGGATCCTGTCGCCGGCCTTCACGCCCTTGAGCAGCGCCGGATCCTGCGACCGGAAAACCATCGTCATCGCGTCCATGTTCAGGTTTGGGATCGGTCCGTGGTCGATGGTCACCTTGCCCTGGGCTGCGTCGACCTTCTCCACCGTGCCGGTGACCATGGGGAGGTTTGCCGCCGTTGGCTGAGCCGGAGTCGATTGCGCTCCGCCGGTCCCGAACCACACGACTGAAATCTGGCCGTTCACGCGGTCGGCCTGGAACTGCACCTTGTCGCCAGCCTTCACGCCCTGGAGCAGGGCAGGATCCTGAACCCGGAACACCATGGTCATGGCGTCCATGTCGAGGTTCGGGATCGGACCATGGTCGATGGTGACTTTTCCGGCGCCCGCATCGACTTTCTCGATCGTGCCGGACACGGTCGGGAGGTTCGCTGCGGCAGGTTGGGCAGCGGCTTGCGCCGGGGCGGCGGCTTGGGCCTGCGGGGCCGGGATGGAAGTCCCCTTCTGGTCGAGCGGTCCCGAGCCATGCGGAGGCTGGTCCAGCTTGGCGCGATAGTCCGCCTGACGGTTACGGACCTGCCACTCCTTCAGCTCGCTGATCTGCTTCTGCTGCTCATCTATGATCTTCTGCGCAACCTGGCGGAGCTGCTCGTCCGCGCCGTGCTCGAGCTGCGTGCGGGCGAGGAAGATCAGGTCCTCGTGGTGGGCGATGAGCAGGGCCGCGAAATCCTTGTCGGGATCGCCGGCGAGCTTCATGTCCTTGAAGCGGTCGTCCATGACCTCGCGAACGCGTTCGTAGGCCGCCGGCGCTCCCTTGGCGGGTTGCGCCTGCGCGATCCCGTTCGGGCCGCCCGCGCCGACGGCCAGCACGGCCCCGACGGCGGTGAGGGTGAGGGTCAAGCGTTTCATGATGAGTGCCTCTCATTCAGGAGGATCGCCCCGCGGAGCCATGCCGCGGGGCGATGCGGGCCTTACGAGCCCTTCTTGATCGACGTGACGGAGATCTGGCCGTTCACCCGGTCGGCGGTGAACTGGACCTTGTCGCCGGCCTTCAGGCCCTTGAGCAGGTTCGGGTCCTGGGCACGGAACACCATGGTCATCGGCTCCATGTCGAGGTTCTGGATCGGGCCGTGGTCGATGGTGATCTTGCCCTGGGCGGTGTCGATCTTCTCGACGGTGCCGGAGACCGTCGGCAGGCCCTGCGCGAGCACGGCGCCGGAGAGGCTCAGGGCGGCGATCAGGCTGATGGCGATACGCTTCATGGGATACTCCTTTTCGTCTCTCGATGGCGAGGGGGATTGGGTCCGTCACTTGACGACGACGGTACCCTTCATGCCGGACTCGTAGTGGCCTGGGATCAGGCAGGCGAACTCGAACGTGCCGGCCTTCGTGAAGCGCCAGACGATCTCGTTGGAGCCATTGGGTGCGAGCCGCTTCCCGTTCGGGTCGTCGTGCTCCATGTCCGGGTTCTTCTCCATCTGGATCTTGTGCTTGGCGTTGTTCGCGACCGAGTCGAGCATGAACTCGTGGTCGACCTGGCCGACGTTCTTGAGGACGAACCTCACCTGCTCGCCACGCTTGATCTCGACCTTGTTGGGCTCGAACAGCATCTTCGCGTCATCGGTCTCCTTCATGGTGACCTCGATGGTGCGCGCGACGGGTTTGTTCGGGTCGCCCGGCTCGCCGGCCGCGAACGTCCTGTGGCTGTGGCCGGGCTCGCCCGGGGCGGCCAACGCCAATCCGGTCGAAAGCGCCAGTGCGGCGGCGCCCACGAGGGCGGAAATGCGTGTGTTCATCGATTGCTCCTTCGGCATCGGTTTCTGTCGGGGTCAGTGGTTGTCGTGGCCGCCGGCGGTGCGGACCGGGCGCTTGCGTCGGTCGATGGCGCGGAACTCCGCCGCCTTGACGCCGCTGTCGGGCGGGGTCGCGCGGGCGGGCTCGGCGAGCTGCTCGCCCTTCCACTCGTACGCGACGGTTCCCTCCGGGTGCTTGTACCAACCCGGATCCCTGTAATCGTCGGCCGCCAAGCCCGGACGGACCTTCACGACCGAGAACATGCCGCCCATCTCGACGGGCCCGAACTGGGCGAACCCCGTCATCATCGGCAGCGTGTTGTCGGGGAGCGGCATCTCCATAGACCCCATCTCGCCCATGCCGGCCGAGCCCATCGGCATGTAGCCCGGCGCCACCTTCTTGATGGCGGCGGCGGTCCTCTTCATGTTCACGCCGATGTAGGTCTTCACGTCATGGCCCATGGCGTTCATGGTGTGGTGCGACTTGTGGCAGTGGATCGCCCAGTCTCCGGGGGCGTCCGCGACGAACTCGAACGCGCGCATCTGCCCGACCGCGACGTCCACCGATACCTCCGGCCAGGCCGCCCCCTCCGGCACCCAGCCGCCGTCGGTGCCGGTGACCTTAAAGTCGTAGCCGTGCATGTGGATCGGGTGGTTCGTCATTGTGAGATTGCCGAACCGGATGCGGACCTTGTCGCCCTGGCGCACCACGAGCGGGTCGATGCCGGGGAACACGCGCGAGTTCCAGCACCAGAGATTGAAGTCGAGCATCGTGTTGACCTTCGGCACGTAAGACCCGGCCTCGATGTCGAAGGCGTTGAGCAGGAACACGAAGTCGCGGTCGACGCGGCGCTCGGCCGGGTCGCGCGGGTGCACGACGAAGAAGCCCATCATGCCCATCGCCATCTGGACCATCTCGTCCGAGTGCGGGTGGTACATGAAGGTGCCGGACTTCTGGCAGATGAACTCGTACACGAAGGTCTTGCCCGGCGGGATGTGCGGCTGGGTCAGGCCGCCGACGCCGTCCATGCCGTTGGGCAGGAGCTGGCCGTGCCAGTGCACCGCCGTGTTCTCCGGCAGCCTGTTGGTGACGAAGATGCGGACCTTGTCGCCCTGGACCGCCTCGATGGTCGGTCCCGGCGACTGGCCGTTGTAGCCCCACAGGTGCGCCTTCATGCCGGGCGCAAGCTCCCGCACCACGGGCTCGGCGACGAGGTGGAACTCCTTCCAGTCGCCGTTCTGCCGCCAGGGCAGGGTCCAGCCGTTCAGCGTCACCACGGGCTGGTAGTCCGGCCCGCTCTTCGGGTAGAGCGGCGGCTGCATAGTGGCCTCGGCCATGGTGGGGGCCTCGGGCAGGCTCGCGGCCTGGGTGCGTCCGCTGACCATGCTGGCTCCCGCGAGGGCGAGGCCTCCGGCGCCGAGGAAGTTCCTGCGCGATAGGTCGGTCATGTGTCTCTCCCTGATCAGTGCCCGGCCGCGCCGCCGCCGGCGGCGGCAGCCACGGCCTCCCTGCCACCACCTTCACCACCGCCGGCTCCTCCGCCGACGAGGGCGGCCTTGAGGTCGGTGGCGGCGATCCAGAAGTCGCGGCGGGCGTTGATGGCGTCGACGTTGCTGAGGATGCGGGCGCGGGCGTCGAGGATGAGCTGGCTCACGTCGACGAGCATGCCGCTGTACTGGAGCAGGGCCTCGTCCTGGATGGTCTTCTGCAAGGGCAGGACGCGGCCCTGGTAATGGCGCGCCAGGTCATAGTTGCCGCGATAGCGCAGGTAGGCCTCGCGGGCCTCGGAGCGAACGTTGACGGCCCGCTCCGCCAGGCGATTGGCGGCGGCCATGTAGGTCTCCTGTGCATTGCGGACGCCCACGGCGCCGAAGTCGAAAATCGGAATGGTGAATTCGACCTCGAGACCGCGCCGGTTCACCTTCTCCTTCTCGACCTCGACCTCGCCGTGATCGACCGAGACGGACTTCGCGCGCTCGTAGCTCGAGATGCCGGCGAGTTCCACGTCGGTCACGAAGCGGGTGGCGTTGGTCAGTCCGTACTGCCCCGCCACGGCGCTCAGGTCGTGGCGCAGCGCCTGCAAGTCGACCCGGCGTTCCAGTGCGCGGCGCTCGATGTCCTTGGCCGAGGCGATGCGGGTCGGCAGGGGCGGCAGCGAGTTGGGCAGGCGGAAGTCGATGTCCCGACCCCAAAGCCCGAGCTGCCGGATCAGGCGCTCGCGGGCGACCTTCTGCTCGATCCGGGCACGGGCGAGCTGGGCTCCGAGTTCCTGGTAGAAGGCATGCTCGCGCGCCTGCTCCAGCTTGTTCAGGGCACCGCTCTCGCCGAGCTGCCTGGCGAGTTCGGAAGCGGTTTCCGCCGTCCCGAGCGCCTGCTGCATGAACGCCACCTGCTGTGCGGCCGCGACGGCACGGTAGTATTCCCGGCGCGTCTCCGCAGCGAGGCGCAGCACCGCTTCCGCAGTCCGGAACTGGGCGGCGCGGAACTGCTGCTGGGCGATGGCGGCCCGCTGCGGCAGGGTGGCGAGTTCGAACAGCCCGATCAGGATCTGGCGCTCGATCTCCAGCTCAAGGCTGCCGCCGAGGCGTGACAGGGCCACCGTCGGGTTCGGAGGCAGCGTTGCCTGGACGTACTCGGCCTCCGAGACGCCGAGCTCGTTGAAGGCGGCCTGAAGGCCCCGGTTCTTCAGGAGGGCTATCTGCACGGCACTGTCTGCCGTCACCGGACGGCGCAGCAGTCCCTGAACCTGCTGCTGGATGGCAAGGGCATCAGCCTCGCTGGTGACCTTGATCACGTTCTTGTCGAGCTCGGTGAAGGCGACATTCCGCGCCAGCGAAAGCCCACCATCGGACGAGAACGAGACGCAGCCTCCCAGGAAGAGGCTCGCGGCTACGCCCCCAAGTGGCCTCAGTAGGCGCCCGAGCCCCGCATTCTGATCTTGTCGCTTCATGCTGCTGCCTGTGTTGCCGCACTGTTTCCGGGCGGCGGATGTCGTGGTGGTTTCGGTCATCGGTCAGCGTCCCCGCCGCGCAGCGTCATCAGAGTCACCCTGCTCGGGATCCGCTCCGGGCGCTACGCGTCGGTTGAGTTCACGCCAGTCGAGTGGCTCGACGACGTCGTAGCTGCGTACGCCGGCAGTGACGGCCGTGTAGGCCGGGCTGCGGGTGCCGATGGAGGGATCGGCGGGAGCTGTCAGATAGGCGGGCGGAGCCGCGCCGACGCAGGCCCCTAGGCCCAGTGTCAGGGCAATTGTACCGATGGTTTTGAGCATGATGTCCATCCTTCCGAAGGGTAGTGGGCTCAGCGGGAGCGCCGGTCGACTGCCGCCGCGAACGGCACGGTCAGGACCACCTCTCCGGCCTCGTCGGCGACCTCGACCGCCATGCCGGCCTCGGCGTGGGCCCAGTCCTCCCAGAAGTCGCGTGCGATCTGGAGCGCTTCGGCCCGGGCGGACTCGAGGTCCGGCAGGTCGAGGCCGTCGGGATCCTCATCCTCCAGGGCATCGCCATTCCGGATGTGGAAGAAGAAGTGAGGCATGGTGACCTCCTTGGGTGGAGGATCAATGTCGACCGGTCGAGCCGTTGCCGTAGCCAGCCCGCGAACACGGCTGACCGGGGAGGGACCCAGGGGCCCCGGCGTTCAGGCGGATCTCGGGTACGGATGGCGGAGAGGCGGCTCCCGCGTGAGCGGCACCGGGCGGGACCGCTTACGCGAGCGGGCACGCCGGTTTGTGCGGGCCGAACGGGCCCGCGCCTGGTCAGATAGATCGTGGGGGCCTGTCGAGACCGCCCGGAACGATGCCCTCGACCTGCTCGTCACCGATCACGGCGATGGCAGCGGCCGAGACGCAGGGCGACTGGATCGTGGGCGCGACAAGGGACCGGACGGCGTGGCAGGCCCCCATGCTACAGCAATCGGACCCGCCGTGGGTTCCCGAGGAGGGATCGCCGCAGTCCCCTCGGGTCGACACCCGGTCGCCGGCAGGGGAGGCTTCGGCATGGTGGTGAACCGTGCCGGCGTGATCGTGCGCTCCGTACCCGTCGACGGACGCCGCCGGGGCAACCCGATCACCGGACGCAGCCGCATGTGGCGTGGAAACCGAGAGGATTCCCGCGGTCACCGCAAGCAGAACAGCGATGATGAGTCCCATCAGCCGCAAGGGAAGTCTCCGTCCGTCAGACCCGCATGTGTGTCATGAAAAACCTTCTTCGGCAAGGCGGCTCCATCCGGCGTGCGACCTTCAGGACCGCCTTGCCTGTGTCGAGGGTCAGGCCGCCTCGGAGGGCGTGTACCCTGTCTCGGCGATGACGGCCTTCACCGCGGCCAGGTCGGCCGTGCCGCGGATCGACACCAGCTTCGAGGCGGGGTCCGCGTCGACCTGCGTTCCAGGCAGGTTGGACTCGACGGCCTTCCTGATCGTGCCGGCACAATGCCCGCAGGTCATGTCCTCGACGCGCAGGGTCAGGCTCCCGTCGCCGGGCATCGCCGTCTGTCCGGCGTTCCCGGCCTGGTGGGTTGAGCATCCGCACATGTCTTGTCGCTCCTTTGGGATGGTGAGGATTCGGAGCCTGCGGGTTCCAACGCTGGCAAGGTCAAGGGCCGTCCCGCATGGAGGCTTGGCAAGCTTCCCTGCAAGGAGCTTTCCAGCAAGGCAACCTGCTCGACATGCTGGCACAGGCGCTGGCCGGCCTCGGTTGCCGTGCAGGGCTGCCCCCGGACCACGAGTACGACCCCGAGGCGTTCCTCGAGCAACTTGATCCTCTGCGAGATGGTAGAGGGCGTGACGTTGAGCTGTTGCGCAGTCCGCTCAAAGCTGCCGGTTCGGATGACAGTCGCAAGGGCCGAGTGTTGGGCATAGTCGAGCATGGATTAGAGACTCTAATTCTGGCTGAAGAAGTTTAACTGTCCTAATCATGGCATGCCGCCTAAGGAGGGGCGATCCCAACAGCGTTCGACGTGATGACCCTGCCCGAACGCATCGTGACGGATGTTGAGCCTCAGACATGCTGGAAAGTGCCGATGCCGGACATCACCCAACTTGCCCTGTTCTTCGCCGCAGCCTTCGTCCTCGCCATCACGCCTGGGCCCGGCATCTTCTACGTTGCTGTCCGTACCCTCGCAGGCGGTCGGGCAGAAGGCATTGCCTCCAGCTTCGGTACTGGATTGGGCGGCATGGTTCATGTCCTCGCCGGCAGCCTGGGTGTCTCTGCCATCGTGCTGGCGAGCGCGGAACTGTTCACGGTGCTGAAGCTGCTAGGGGCGGCCTACCTGGTCTGGATTGGCTGGCGGACCTTCCAGGCCGCTCGCCGGGATGCGTTGGCGGCCTTGTCAGGTGGGACTGTGGCACCGCCCGTCGGCCCGCGCAGGGCTTTCCGGGAAGGGGTGCTGGTGGAGGCCCTGAACCCCAAGACGGCCGCTTTCTTCCTGGCCTTCGTGCCACAGTTCGTCGACCCGGCCGCTGGCAACGTGGCCCTGCAATTCGCCGTCCTCGGCTTTGTCTCCGTTGCCCTCAATACCCTCGCTGATATCGTGGTCGCCTTCGCGGCGGGTGGCATCCGGGCAGGGGCCACGGCCCGTCCCACTCTGATCCGCCGCCTGCGGGAGGGCTCAGGAGCCGCCATGGTCGCACTCGGCATCGGCCTGGCCCTCGCCGGACGCCCGTTGACCTGATAGTCACTTCGGTTTTGCAAGACTGCGCCTGCTTCTGGCCCGCACATGATGACCACACAAGAAACCCTGAGACTGTTCAGCGGCCTTTCGGCCTTTCCCCTGACGCCGACCGATGCCGCAGGGCATCTGCAAGCTGACGTGCTGGGCCGTTTCCTCGAGCGCATCCAGGCGGCAGGGGCGGATTCCATCGGCCTGCTCGGCAGCACCGGCGGCTATGCCTACCTGAGCCGGGAGACACGCCAGCATGCGGTCCGGGTGGCGGTGGAGTGCGTCGGTGGCAAGATCCCGATCGTCGTCGGCGTGGGCGCGCTCCGGACCGACGAGGCCGAGACGCTCGCCCGAGATGCCAAGGCGGCAGGGGCTGATGGCCTGCTGCTCGCCCCCATGTCCTATACGCCCCTGACCGACGAGGAGGTGTTCCAGCACTTCTCGGCCGTGGCCGAGGCGGGTGGGCTGCCCTTGTGCATCTACAACAATCCGAGCACCACGAAATTCACCTTCAGCGATGATCTGATTGCCCGTCTGGCCAAACTCCCCAACGTGGCGGCGGTGAAGATGCCGCTGTCGGCGAAGGGTGACTTCAGCGGCGAGATGGAGCGGCTGCGCGCGACGACCCCTGACGGCTTCGCCATCGGCTACAGCGGGGATTGGGGCGCCGCCGACGCGCTGCTGGCTGGCTGTGACGCCTGGTACAGCGTGGTTGCCGGCCTGCTGCCCGCTCCGGCGTTGGCCCTCACGCGCGCAGCGCAAGCGGGCGATCATCCAGGGGCTGCCCGCCTCAACGATGCCTTTCAACCCCTCTGGGAACTGTTCAGGGCATTCGGCAGCTTTCGGGTGATGTACGTGATGGCGGACCTTCTGGGGCTGGCCAGAATCGAGCCGCCGCGCCCGATCCTGGCGTTGCCTAAGGAGGCTCGCAATCGCGTGGAAGGGGCCTTGCAAATCTTGAAGGATACAGGCAGCTCCATTCAATAAAAGGCTTCCGTTGGTGAACGCGGAAGGTCGCCTTCTGGCACGTTCCGGACGGGGGACGAACGTCCGCTTTGGTCAGGAACATCGGGCATTCCAGTCAGTGAACGAATTTCTCTGCCTGACCCAAAGCGGTATTAGACCAAGGCTTTCTACCCGGCCGATCACACTTGCGCGGATAGACCCGGCCACGCGATAATGGTGACTCGCTCGTTCGCCAGCCAATTGGTGACCGAGCCAAGCGGAAAGGCTCCAGGCAGCGGAATGTCCCCGATTGATCAACTGTTCACGGATGGCGCCGCATATGAGAGGCTCATGGGCCGCTGGAGTCGACGCGTCGGTGACGTGTTCATCGACTGGCTCGAAGCCCCGAGAGATCTTCGCTGGCTGGATCTCGGGTGTGGCACTGGCGTTTTCACCGAGCAGGTGATCCGGCGCTGCTCCCCCGCAACGGTGGTTGGAATCGACCCATCCGCTGAGCAACTGGCCTTTGCCCGCGGGCGTGGCGAATTGAGCAGGGTGGAGTTCCACGTCGGCGATGCGCAGGACCTCGCGTTCTCGAATAGCAGCTTCGACATTGCGGTCATGGCGCTCGTCATCCACTTTGTGCCTGATCCGGCCAAGGCGGTCGCGGAGATGTGGCGGGTCCTCCAACCTGGCGGCACGGCCGCAGCCTACGTGTGGGATTACACGCAGGCTGGATCGCCGACGGTGCCTCTTGCAGCGGCGATGCGGGGGATGGGCCTCCAATCGCCGGCCCCGCCGAGCCCGCAAGCAACCTCGTTATCGGCGCTAGAGGAACTCTGGCGAGGCGCTGGCTTCGAGCAGATTGGCACGCGAGCCATCGACATTGCAGTCGAATTCGCTGATTTCGAGGAGTTTTGGCAGTCGATGACGGTGCCGGTCGGACCTGCCGGGAAGATGATAGCTGCGATGTCGCCGGACGGCCGCGCGCGTCTGCGGAGCGCCCTCGAACAGCAAACGCCGCTTACGGCCGATGGACGTGTTATCTATGAGGCGCGCGCGAGTGCCGTCAAAGGTAGCAAGAGAGCCTGAGATGTCCGGTTCTGGCACATCCCGGAAGTAGGCCGAATATCCACCTATGGCGGGAACACCGGACGTTCCCGAACGGCAGGGAATTTCAGAGCCCGACCCGAAGCGAACCAACCGGAGCAGATTGTGTCACAGGTTGGTTCGATGGCATTGATCCGCTTGAGATCACTTGGCGTGGTTGCCGCAGAGTAACACCCTCCCGGAAACGCACCTCGCGGCGCTGATCTCTGCTGGACTCGTAGGGATACGTTCTTAGTGTCGAGCCACCTAAAGACGGCCCGAACGGGCCGGAGACAACGGGGGCTTCATGGGACGGCAGATCGAACATCATTGCGGGGCGATGGGCCATCATCGGGCGCACCGGGGCTGCGAGCCGTGCGCCGGTGCGAGGTCTTGGCTCGCGGGACCGAGCCTTGCCGTCCTGGCCCTGGTGCTCGCCGTGGGAGAGGCCCGGTCCGCCGATGGGTCGCCGGTGCCGACCCGCATCGTGGATTGGCCGATGCCGCTTGGCTTTCCGGTCATCGACAACGACCAAGTCATCGTCGTGAACAACCGCATCACCGGATCGCACGTCACCAAAGGAAACGGCATCCTGATCATAGGTTTGCGCGCCAGGGTGATCGTCAACCACGATGGATCGGTCTACAGCAGCAATACCGGAATCAGCGCCGGGATCCGGGCCGAGAACGGTGCGATGATCGAGAACTACGGAGTCATTAGCGCCGGTTCCCTCATGTCACAGTGGGGGGCGCAGATGGGCATCGCCGGCCACGACCTGAGCATCGTCAACGCCGGTACGATTGCGGCGTCGTATGATCAGAGTGCCATCGAGTTCACCCGCGGCGTCAACCGGCTGGAACTGCGGAGCCCGACTGGTAACATCATCGGCGATGTCGTGGCTAACGGCCATGATGATACGCTGGCCCTCGGCGGCTCGGGCGAAAACACCATCGATCTGCGCGTCATCGGCGACACCGGGCCTGCCCGTCATCGGTTCCGCGGCTTCGAGCGTCTGGAGAAAACCGGATCCGGCAAGTGGACCGCGCAATCGACGAGTGCCTTCAGCGGCCCCACGACGGTCAAGGCCGGAACGCTGGCGCTGAATGGCGAATTGCCCAACTCGATCGTCACCGTGGAGGCCGGCGCCACCTTAAGCGGCAACGGCCTGGCCAAGGGGATCACCGTCCTGCCGCAGGGCATCCTCGCCCCCGGCAATTCGATCGGGCAGCTGCGCATCACCGGCAACCTCACCCTGGCGCCGGGAGCGGTCTACCGGGTCGAGGCGGATGCCGCCGGCAACCATGACCGGATCGTTGTCGCAGGCAACGCCGACGTGGCGGGCGCCACCCTCGATCTGGTCCTAGCGGATGGGCTCGCCCCGGTCGACAGGCCTCTCGAGGTGATCACGGCCGAGGGCGAGACGACCGGCACCTTCAAGATCCACACCAACAGCGTCTCCGACTTCCTGGAACCGACCGTGCGCGAGGAGCGCGAGGAGGTGGTCGTCACGTTCGAACGCAACGATGTGCCGCTGGCCAGTGCCGAGACGACGTCCGACGACAAGGACACGGCTGCCGCGCTCGATGCTCTGGGGAACGCGAGTGAGCTCGATGACGCGGTGCTGCGGCTCGATGCGGCCACGGCCGACCGAGTCTTCGATCTGGTGGCGGGCGAAGCGCATGCCAGCGCGGCAACGGTCGCGTACGGCGATGCCCGTCTCGTGCAGGACACGCTTCTGAATCGGCTGCGGATGCCCCTGGGCGGTGCCCCGACCATGACGCTCCCCGCGACCTTTGCGGCCGATGGCCCGGGCGTGGTGCAGCCCGTGGCGGTGCCGTATCCTACCCTCGACCCGCGCCGCTTCGCGCTCTGGGGCGAAGGCTTCGGCTCCTGGGGCCGCATCGCCCACAACGGCAATGCCTCCGGGATGGAGACGGCCACCGGCGGCTTCATTCTCGGCGCCGAGGCGCTGCTCGATCCGGCGTACCGGATCGGCATCGCCGGCGGCTTCACCAGCACCCGCTTCGATGTCGATGCGCTCGCCTCGTCGGGAGAGAACCAGGGCGTCTTCGGGGCGCTCTATGGCTCGGCGCGATGGGGCGCCATCAACCTGCGGCTCGGCGCCTCCTATTCGGCTCATAACTTCGACGTGCAGCGCACGATCGCCTTTCCGGGCTTCGCCGACCGTACGACGGCCTCTTACGACGGCTCGACGATGCAGGCGTTTGGCGAGATCGGCTATGGGGTCAGCTTTGGCCGAGCGACGCTCGAACCCTTCGCCGGTGCCTCGGTGCTGCGGCTGCGCACCAAGAGCTTCGTCGAGGACGGCGGCGATGCCGCCCTTCTGGGCTATGGCCACAGCTTCGGTCTGGCAACGACCACGCTCGGCGTGCGGGGCGACGCAAAGGTCAGCGACGATCTCCCGTTGACCCTGCGCGGCCTGCTGGGCTGGCGGCATGCGTTCGGGGATGTTGAGCCTCATGCGCTGCTGGCCTTTGCCGGCGGCACCACGGCGTTCACGGTCTCGGGTGTGCCGGTCGACCGCGATGCCGTGGTGGCCGAGGCCGGGCTGGAGTGGCAGGCTTCCGAGGCGATCAGCCTTGGCGTCGGCTATAGCGGGCAGATTGGCGCGCGGGCACAGGAGCATACGCTGAAAGGCAACTTCACCTGGCGGTTCTGAGCAAGGCTCGCCGGAACGGAGCCCTTTGTCGGACGATCGGTCTTGACCTTGGACCGTCGGCAAAGGGTCGCTGATGGCGGCACGAAGCTGAAGCGGCACCGAATGTCTGCTGAGGCAGGGGACAACAGACATTCCTGAAGCATTCGCAATTTCTTCGAATGACCCAATGCAGACCTTCACCAATCGGCTCGCTTGCCCACAGGAACGTGCTAACCCCTTAATGCCACCTTCCATCGGGATTGTTGGAGTTACTTGGTCTCACAGAGAGCAATAATCAGGCTACATAAAGCTTTATGGGAATATCAAATCCCTTCAACAGGTATTCCCGTCCTTCGCTAGCGACTACATGGGGACCAGTGCGATCATGAACCGCTTGGGTGACCAGGATCCCACCTGATTCAGCGGCCGATTGGGCGCGAGCGGCCGTGTTTACGACCGTTCCAATCGCGGTCAGGTCACGATGGGAACGTCCGAACTCCCCAAAACTGGCAAAGCCGGAGTCGATACCGATGCCGACCCTGAGGTCACTCCCACCAATGCCGACATTCTCAATCATGAGCCTTTCTCGACGGGCTTCATAGCGACGTTGGATCTCACGTGCGGCCAGCACTGCCCGTTCAGGGTGATTATCGTGCCGGATCGGGAAATTGAAGATTGCCATAACCGAGTCGCCGTTCGTCTTGTTGAGAAGGCCGTCGTACTCCCAGATAGCCGCTGCACATTCATCGTAAAAGGCGTCGAGCAGCGACGAGACTGCGTCAGGCGTAAGCGACTGCGACAGAGCTGTATAACCTCTCAGATCCGCAAACAGCACCGACACGTCCACGGTGATCTTGCGGGCCTTCATAATCCGCGTGAACATGAGTTCGCACATCGTGCAGGTGTTCGGGTTCATCCGGCTCGGACGAATACCAAAGGCTCGGAAGGGAACGGACGCCAAACCGCGCAGTGGTATGGGGACACGCATCTGTTGCCAGCAACCTTGGCAAATTTTTGATGGAGGCGGAGACATCCACTCAACCCTTCGTGAATTCCGGATGTACAGAATGACTGCGCCAACACGATACGCTGAGCTCAGCTGAATCCATAGCCAACGCCCGCTTGATGACTTGCCCCACAGTCGGACCTTTGAGTGACATCTTCGCGGAGAGAACGCTTCGCTTTTATCCAAGAAGAATGCGCAAATCAGCTATCTGGTCTAAACTAACCTTCCTGCTGGCTGGGGGCATTGCTATTCGGGCGTCGGCTACTGAGCCCTTTGCTGACTAGCTCAGGTGTTGCTGAGCCGGTCCAGCAGGAGACCTAGAGCGCCAACGCTCTCTGGCGTCGCCTCCAGGAGACCTGCCCTGTCCTCCGCCATCAGAAACGTTTTCAGATGGTCTGCGACGCCAACCCGCTCTTCCTCTGGGCCATAACCAAGGCCCGCCAGCGCACGACCAATGAGGGCCTGCGACGGCTCCAGATAGGTGGAGAGGCTGCTGTCGGAGCTCCCAGCCGCTGAGTGGTCGCGAATGAAGAGAATACGTGAGGCGCATGGGCGAGCGCCGAAGTCATGCAAGGCTGAGCCGCTAAACACACCTCCGATCAGGTTTGCCGGCGGTGGTGGAACACAAAGCGCAAATAAGTAGCATCTCCCACTTTCACGGCAGACCGCCATCGACTGAGCGGTTCGTCCATCGGAGACCACAGCTCCGTCCATTACGACGACCCGCCCAAAAAGCGCTTCTGAGTAAGTGAGGCTCAGCCCCGATGCGCCGGTTCGAGCGATTTCGACCTGCCCACGAATGAGCTTACCGGACTGTGCCTGCGACCACGCCAGAGACAAAGCAAGATAGCGCCCCGTTAGAAGTTGACTCGTAGACCACTGGCCTCCATCGGGAAGGGATACAGAGGGTGCCAGTCGGGTTGAGGACGCCTCGCGCATGAGTTCGGCGAGTGTCGTACCCGGGACATTGTAATGAGCTGAGAGGGAGGTGGCGAACTCCTCAAAGGACGCCGCCGCAATGAAGGATCCGGTTAAATTCCCTCCAAGGATACAAGCCCATTCATTGTAGACTTGCGAGATGCGGGGGGCAGACTTACCACCCAACCACTTATAGGCATTCTGTGCCGTGAAGGCGGTGGTCGGGTTCACAGCTGCGAAACGACGGCATAGATCTTTTGGCGAACTTCCGAGCGCCACAAGCGTCAACTTGAGTTTCAGGGCAACCAAAGGCCCAGCAGCTCTTTCTCTCGTGGGGCGCACGTCGGAGCCTCCGGTATTTATGTTATATTATGACATAAGTCGGCTGGCTTTCTTCTCGCGGCCAAAGACAGATACGATGATCTTTGTGGTCCAATCTACCTGGGCCTCGTCTTAATTTCCACAAAGCTCCGAAAATATCTGAAGATTTCCGCTTACCTTATCGCGGCAGACTGTCAAGGTAGCAACGAAACATCCGCAAGTACTCATGATGTGGGAGAGGGAAACCTTATGACACTTCAGATTGGTGCCGTCGCACCGGATTTCGAGGCTGAGACCACGCAAGGGCGCATCCATTTTCACGAATGGATTGGCGATGCTTGGTGCGTGCTGTTTTCCCACCCCAAGGACTTCACCCCGGTCTGCACAACCGAACTCGGCTACATGGCTCGCATCAAGCATGAATTCGACCGGCGCAATGTGAAAGTCATTGGACTCAGCGTCGATCCGGTCGGTAATCACGCCCGTTGGGCAGAGGACATTCACGAGACGCAGGGGTACGCGCCGAACTACCCGATGATCGGGGACTCGGATCTGGCAGTGTCGAAGCTATATGGAATGCTGCCGGCCAGCACGACCGGAACCTCGGAGGGGCGCACGCCTGCCGACAACCAAACCGTCCGAAACGTGTTCGTCATTGGGCCGGACAAGAAGATCAAACTGATGCTAGCTTACCCGATGACCACGGGACGTAACTTCGACGAGGTTCTGCGTGTCATCGACTCGCTCCAGTTAACGGCTCAACATCGGGTCGCAACCCCGGCGAACTGGCAGCCGGGACAGGACGTGATTATTGCCGGCTCTGTGTCGGACGACGAAGCGCGCAGAATCTACCCGCAGGGTTGGCAGGCTCCGAGACCTTACATTCGCATTGTGCCGCAGCCGCAATCCTGAGCAGGTGCGTTCCCGTGTGCTCTCGGTTGAGTGGGCCTAAACTACCATGGAGAAACACCATGAGCTCAGCTACCCTGTCCCGGCCGGCTCCTGAGCGGCTTGCATGCAAGCCGCGGGTCGACGCCTTCTTTGAGCCGCGTACCTGCAGTGTTCAGTATGTGGTGTCCGATCTGGCCTCCGGGGCCTGTGCCCTCATCGACCCGGTGCTCGATTATGATGAGAAGTCAGGGTGCACGGCGACGACCTCCGCTGACGCTCTGCTCGCCTTCGTGCAGGGGCAGGATCTCACGGTCGAGTGGATTCTGGACACTCATCCTCACGCCGATCACTTTTCGGCCTCTGGGTATCTGAAAGATCAGACCGGCGCTAAAACAGCCATTGGCGAACAGGTGTTCGCTGTCCAGCGGCTCTGGAAGGAGATCTACAATCTGCCCGACGGCTTCCCGACAGACGGTTCGCAGTGGGACCGGTTGTTTGCCGATGGTGATGTGTTCCGGATCGGAGACATGGAGGCGAGCGTGCTGTTCTCGCCGGGACATACCCTGGCCTCAGTCACGTACGTGATCGGAGATGCCGCCTTCATCCACGACACGCTGTTCATGCCGGACTTTGGCACGGCGCGATGCGACTTTCCCGGTGGGGACGCCCGAGCGCTGTGGCGAACGATCCAGAGTATCCTGTCCCTGCCGGACGACACCCGTCTATTCTCCGGTCACGACTACCGGCCCGGCGGGCGCCCCCCGGCCTGGGAGAGTTCGGTAGCGAGCCAGAGAGCCCACAACACTCACCTCAAGCAGGCTGGGACCGAGGAGCAGTTCGTTGCTCTTCGCAAAGAACGTGACGGGACGCTGCCAATGCCCAAGCTCATTCTGCACGCTCTTCAGGTGAACATGGCTGGAGGTCGATTGCCCATGCCTGAGGACAATGGGATGCGGTACCTCAAGATCCCGCTCGACGCACTGCCTTGCGCCATGTGGGAATGATGGGCAGAGCAGGACGCTGGGCGTGCCTATGCAAGGCAGGTGGCGGACGCGCTCAAGGGCAACTTCATCTGACGCGTCTGCACACAATAGACCTCGGGGTGACTAACCAAGCGATGTGCAGCCTGCAGCGCGTGCCAGCTTGCTGCTGGTAATCCAATTGACCCTCACTAACCCGGGGCAGATTTCGTTGAAAAACTCCCGAGCGCTACTCAGTCGACCTATTGATAGCGTCAGCGTGCCAGATCAGGCCCAACATCCAGTATGTCGGCCGCGCAGAAACCGGCATTTTCGGACTTCTTCAACATTGGGTAATGGGGCGGCTCTCCCTGGATGCCGATAACATCGGCTGGCCACGTGCACAGGAGAGAGCAGCCATGGACTACTATGCTGGTTTAGATGTGTCGATGAATGAGACCCACATCTGTGTGGTCGAGCGGGACGGGAGTGTTGTTCTGGAGGCAAAAGCCTCCAGCACCCCAGAAGCGATTGCCGCCGTGCTGGAGACGGCGCCCGCTTGCGAGAAGATCGTGCTTGAGACCGGCCGCATGGCGCCGATGCTCTTCCATGGCCTTGCCGCCCTCGGGCTGCCGGTGATCTGCATCGAGAGCCGGCAGGCCTACCAGGCGCTCAAGTCTCTGGCGACCCACAAGACCGACCGTAACGATGCCCGTGGCCTGGCCCATCTCGCCCGAACCGGCTTCTACAAGCCTGTCCACGTCAAATCGCTGCCAGCTCATGCGGTGCGCGCTCTGATCATCGCCCGCAAGAAGCTGGTCGGGCAGCGCGTCACCCTGGAGAACCAGATCCGCGGCCTGGCCGTAGTATTCGGGGTCCGGTTGCCGCGCGGGTTGAGCCCGCGCTTTACCGAGCAGGTCATCCAAGCCAGCCAGGGAATCGCAGGTCTATCCAGCGCCATGCAGGGCCTGCTCGCCGCGCGCAAGGCCGTTCTGGAAGCGGTCGTGGCGATCGACCGTGACATGCGGTTGCTGGCCCGTTCGTCACAGGCCTGCCAGCGGCTGATGACTATCCCCGGTGTGGGCCAACTGACAGCGCTGGCCCTTGTCGCCACCATCGATGCACCGGAGCGCTTCCACCGATCGCGCGATGTAGGAGCCTACCTGGGCCTCGTGCCACGGCGCCTCCAGTCGGGCGAGATCGACTATGTCGGCAGCATCTCCAAGTGCGGCGACCGGCGGGTGCGAACCCTGTTGTACGAGGCTGCTAATGTGATGCTGACGCGCTACCGCGGCGCCTTGGCTCTCAAGGAGTGGGCACTGGGCATTGCCCGGCGCTCGACCATGAGGAAGGCGCGCGTGGCGCTGGCCCGCCGCTTGGCGATCATCATGCATGCCATGCTCCGGCACGGCACCACATTCCAGGCAGCCTAGGAGGACAAGCAGAAGCAGGTCGAGACGAGCTCCCGAGCAGAGCGCTGCCCAAGTGAGGGTGTGGAAGACGACGCCGATTTTGTCGCATGCGGCCTGTGCCAAGGGTCGACTGCGGTTTCAACCAAGTCGCTCCACTCCATCTGACCCCATCAAGTGCCCTGGAGCACGTAGAGAACGCGGAAGCCCTTTGGGATCGCAAAACCGCTCAGGATTGGAGAGTTGCCCCTTGACCTATTAGAAAACAGTATCGGCACTCAGCTGAAGTTAACTGAATGTCAGCTTAGGACAGGAGAACCGGACCTGTAACGATCAGGGGATTTCCATCGTTCGACCAGAGCGAATATTCGGTGCCTGATCGGTCAAACTCTGCAATTAAGGAAAAGCGGGCCCTTTCAGTGCGACAGGGCCGCCAGCTCCTGAGACGGGATTCCAGTGCCGCCCATGCTCCTGCTTAACTTTGGCTTGTGTCAGGCGGCGACATCCTCCTCTCGGCGAGCGACGCGACGCACGACCTGCGGCGGCTGGCCATAGGTGTCGAGGGTGCCGGCTGACGCACCGAGTTCGGTCGCCAGCGCATCGAGCCAGAGCTGGGCAAGCCGTCGATTGGCGCGCATGAAATCCTCCTGGTTGACGAGGATCCTGCCACGGCAGCGGTTACGAACTTCTTGTCAAAATGTTTGTTATGGGGAACGTTATTATGAATCAGTACTCTGTACTGTGTCTCCTTCCCGTCACCAGCTCAGGTATGGTTGATCGTCTTCTGTTGGACTGCATAACTGGGAGCCTGGACATAATCGGGATGCGATATGAGTTTAAGGAAGACCCTAAACCGAAAACCCTCTGAGCGCTCGAGGATCTGGCAGGCACATGACAGATTAGGAGATCCAGCAGGCGAATGGAGATTACACTGTAATGACCGAAGATAAGATTGTCTCGGATCCGGAAATCTTGGGTGGCATGCCGGTCATCAAAGGAACCCGTGTTTTGGTCTATGACTTAGCAGCATCCGTTCAGACAGGGATCCCGCGGGAGCGCATTCTGGCGGCCTACCCCAGCATTAGGGAGCACCATCTGGATCTGGCCGTCTCATACGCAGAGGCCAATCCGTTGAGTCCAAAGCTTCATAACGTGCCACGGGTGGCAAATGCAAACCTGGTGAAGTCCGGACGCATTCCGAGGCGGTAAAGTTGGCGCTAGGATCCTGAACGTAATGCCTAAGCTGATGCCTTATCGACTGAGCATAGCCGTTCGACTTCTGTTTCCCGTCATGGGTTAACCCGGCTTAGCCGAAAGAATTGAGCCCTCAGCGCCGTCCAGCTGCCATTCGGATGTAGTTCCGGATGTCGCCCATAACTACCGCCTGTTATGACTTGAACCCTTTGCGCCTGGAGGCGTTTTGCTCGTCCTGATCTGAGGAGGAGCCATGCTGACGGACGCACAATGGGCAATACTGGAGCCTTTGGTGGAACAGTGCCGTCC
>NZ_JBHSBQ010000036.1:0-59115 GCF_042650665.1 Microvirga sp. GCM10011540
CTTCAGCCAGTACGCGTTGCTACAGGTTCCGATGAAGAGGGTCTGCTTGTCTTCGACGGGGAGCGGCGGCTGGTGGCGGTGCTGACCCATCTCTCGGACGAGAACGAGGTGGCTCCAGGGCACTGGTACCTCGAAGCGGGCTTTGGCCGGATTGATGGGGTCGAGCACCCAGCATTTGCGGATCTTGATGAAGCGCAGGATTGGATCATTCGACGCATGGCAACACGTCGCCTCTAACGCTCCACAAGCGAACGACAGCGGCCATTGAGCACGCCGGAGCCCCCGCATACCGCAAAGCTTGGGGTAAGCTCCGCTGCCTATGTGAGCGGAAAGCGGACGGCTCATCCTGAAGCCGAATTGCTTTCCCAAACTGCTGTTTCTGTCAGCGAGCCCTGTCCCCCCGGCAGGGCTTTCCTTTTGTCGGCAAGCAAGAATGCATTACCGCTCGTGTGCATTCAGATGCCGGAACGGGAGTGTTGCGTAGGCCTGTTCCTCGAAAGGAGCCCCGTTCGGTCTACCAGAGCGGGGTTTTCTTCGCTGACAAGACTTCATAGTAGGTGCGCTCTTCTCCGCTTGCCCCATGCTGCAGGCGGTGGGCGCCAAGGCCCGGCGATACACAGTCGGGCCTTTTTTCTTTTCCGCTACGCTGAAACCAGAGACGCGGAAAGGTTTTGGTTCTCCGATGGACTGTTACTTGGCCAACAATAGTTCGTCACTGACAGCGGACCAGTACAACTGCTGAGCGGGCTCCTGACAGCAACTGGCTCTGGTGTTCCTTGGACCGAGCGCCCGCCCCGGCCCCAACAGGATGGAGGCTCAGAAAGTGACACCCCCTGGGCTGAAGCACGCCTCCCCGTAGTCAGCTTGAGCGTCGGAGGTATCCTACAGCTCGACAACTCAGATGAATGCAGCCGGATCTCATTCCGGATCAATGCCAATGGCAAGTGACTAGGAGTCACCACGGGCCCTTCCAAGGTGGAATGGGCCCGTTTCATTTTGACCGGACTTGAGAGTGAATTGGCGAGGCTTAATAAAATTCCCGTACAAGAAGCTAACAAAGCCATGACTACGGCTGTTCAGAAGGATCATAACCCCTCCGCCTCCTGGCGCTCCGAAGCGTCTGGAGAGCCGCCAGTGCCTCGCCCTTCCCTATTGCGATGGCACCTTAGACAAGCCTGACGGTTCTCTGTCATTCGTTACATTTACCACTACGGAGGATGTTAGCTTTGATAAGGTCGAGCGTATCCTGATTTGACGGTTGCTCGATGTACAGGCGGCCGGAGTCACGCTTCGTTAGCGGCCTCGGTAGACGTCAATCATGCGTCCGCCCTCATCGCTGCGAAGCCATGCCTCGGCACTTGCACGAGAGGGGAACTCTATAGTGCATATCCTCGGAGTGAGTTTCCCGCGGACAGGAACGATAACCCGCCACTGTCTCTTGATTTGTAGAACGTACGCCGGTGAGTGGTTTGGCCTCCTCATGAGGTCCCTCCGGTTTTTGGTTCACCGGATCAGGCTAGATTGGCATCCGTCTTCAGAAAGTTAATCGACCGGGCGTCGATACAATGGCGGACGAGCCTCTGAGTGTAAGCGTAAACAGCGTGTAAACGCCCCTGCCCTGTTCCATGCTCTCTGGTCATGAGTGGGTTGGGCCAACTTGGGGTTCATATCCTCGTCGACGCGACCTAAATGTCGCTCATCCGTCGTGGCCTCCCCGCGACGGGTTTCCTCCCTAAACTCGGCCACCACCAGGTGGCCTTTTTTCTCACTGTCGGTGCGCGGTGCGTTGGCGCTCGCGTCGGCTCCTATTGCGAGGTTGCGTCGTGTTTCTGTCGGTCATTCTCTCGAGCATTCGTCGCTGGCTCCGAGCCCGTGAGACCGCCCATCAGCTCTCTGCACTGTCTGATAGGGAGCTTTGCGACATCGGCATTTCCCGGGCCGACATTTCAAAGGTGGCGCGCCAGGTGCGCTAAGACACGAGGGATTCACATGAGGGACAAGAGAGGCCCGCACCCTTTCTCTTGTCCCCTAAAGCCCTGTGGCCATAGGCCGGATCGACCGCTGGGACGCGACCGACCCCGTGACTGAACAGCGCTCGGCATCTTCATTGCCCGTCCTACGGTTGTCCGTTACCTGGAGAGAGGTGAGCGGCACATACTTTCAGGAACTGACCCCATGGTAACGCGACCGAAGCAAGACGAAGACCAGAGCGAAAGCAAGGCACAGGTCAGTACGCCCGAACTCGACCACCTCGAGAGGCTTGCCAATGCCGCAGCTATATCCGCTCAGGCCAAGCAGTGGCGGGCGCGCAAGAATGGCTTGCAGGATCTGGACGAGCCGTCCGAAGTGCGCAGCCTCAATCATGATGCGGAAGCCAGGGAACAAGCTGAAGCAGCGATGCAGCAGATGATGGCGAAGGCAAAAGGCAAGGGGCGTCGCCGGTAATGTGCTTACCGGCGCCAGCACCTATATTGAGACCGCTCGCGCCTCGCAGAGATCCGCAAAGCTATTAGGATGAGATAAAGCAGAGCGGAATGCCTCCGGTGCTAGGCTGGGTGAGGGGACAAGAGCGGCAGTGCATCCGTGCCTCCTCTTGCCCCTCTGGCCATGCGGCCACGTGCGGGTTCTAATGCCTATAGGTGACAGCTCAGTGACGTAGCGCCAGGGGCTGCTATCGGAGCGGCTGGTCTTTTTGCAAGTCCAACACTTGGCAGTTCATCGGCTTGAACACCTAGCTCTGCTAAACAGGCATCCAAATCTCGTGCAGTAGATTCTCCCGGCCGAAGAGATCCGCCGAAACTTGCACTCTCGGCCAAAGAGTTCGCATCAGTGTCTTTCTCATCCAAATGCACCGTCGGTGTAGTACGGCCTGCCTTCATATCGTCCGAAAGCGAGATAATGCGCGAGAGGATCGATTCCAGCCGCTGCAACATCCGGGTTATTGGCAAGATAAAGGTCCGTGTCCCAAGACCGAGATGGATCCCGACCTTCAAACCAGCCCGCATTGTCGTAGTGAGCGAGCGGATCCATTCCGGCAGCAGCAACATCCGGATATGCCGCCAAGTAGCCTGTTGTATCGAAGAAGGCGTTGGGATTCCGGCCCTCGTACCATCCCGCGGTAGCATAATGTTCAGCAGGGTCCCGTCCTGCGACGGCAACATCAGGATTGGCTTCCAGGTAAAAGGCGTCGTCAACCAGGATGTCATACTCTGGGGAGGGAAGGAAAAACACCACTTCGACCACTAGTGGCTCATAAATATACTCAAATGGGATGTCGTAGAATACATAATCTATAGGAGTATCGTAGTATAAGAAATCACCATTTGGGTAATAGTATTCCTCTTCGAGAAAAACATCATCGTAGTACCACATCGCGCCGCCTCCCAAGCTTGGCCGTAAACGGTACTGATTGCGCCCAATCGCTGCGCCTCTGCTTAGTCTACCATAGGAGCAACCAAAGGTCTTCTTTGCTCATCGCCATGGAACGCCGATCCCGCAAGTGCTGCCGCCGCTTTGCTCGACGCCTCGCACTCTCCGCTGAATCGAGTTCTGCCGGAGATGGTATTCTTACTACGCGAATATCCGGATCAGGCCAGGTCTCTACGAAGGCTCTCTTTTAGACGACAGCATGGCCGGCGGGGCGCTGGAACATATCTCCGGTGCCTGTTGCACAAGCCTACGGAATGAATCTTCCCGCCTTTATCTGACTCGGGTGAAAAACCGGCATGCACGCCACCAGCATAACGAAACGCTTTTCCGCCCCTTAATCAAACCGGAAACCGTGGCTGCAACACTAACTATGACATCTGCACTGGTGACACTTGGGCAGACTACCCCTTCTTTCGGAGCCAAAGACCTCCACCAGGATTTTGCATAAACCTCGGGCAGTTCTGCTTCGCAAAAGCTGCCTTTCGCCGCGCGAAGGCGTCATTGAAAAAAATAACCTCGAAGGTGTCATTGTACATTAAGAATGAACGCAGAATGTAAAGCTCGTTCCACGACCTGTTCTCATCGTAAATCCACCGACTTGGGTACTCAAAGCAATCAAATATGTCATGAAAATGAACCACAACCCCAGGCGCTAATCGTGGCAATATCTCGAAAATCTCATGATTGACATCGCTTCCTGTTTTTGAAATATGGGTCGTATCCAAGAAAAGAATGTCATTGCACCCAAGTTGCTCAAATACCTCTACCGCAACCTCTTGGACGCCCTTCTCGATGATATCCACCCGGATCTCGTCCTGCTGCCGCAGGAGCTTCCTCAACCGCTCCGGATACGGCTCGATGAAGGTTAATGGCGCTGCCACCTGTGGCGTACGATCCAGGGTATCGAGCATGACGGCACTAGAGAAGCCCGAACCGACTTCAATAATACGCGCGGGCTTCATTAAGCGTATCATGCCTGCGAGAATGATCGCGTCGCCAAGGCCGAACATGTCATTTTGGTAGTAGAAGCGGTGGCCGTCGGTCGCAGTAGCCGGGAAAGAAAGATCATTGGTCCGACTTGCTACCTGCAGTAAAATCTCCTCCATTGCGCTGAAATCTAACGTCAAACCAGAGAGTTGGTCAGATCTGCGACGTTCCTCGAAGGAACTAACTTTGAGCGCCTCTGGGTTGACAACTGGAGAGTAGTAATGTCCGGGCGGGACGAATTCATGCACCCGGTTACGGCGTTCAACAGCCTCTTGACAGGCTTCGACATCGAGGAAGAACTCGATTGGTGAGCGGCCTTCGTCTAGTCGCTGTACCAGTTGAGCCAACATCTCGGGATCAGGAGTTCGGCCGAGGAACGTCAGCCACACCTTACGCACGAAATCCTGCTTCTGCTCCAAAGTTACCACTTCAGGCTCGTCAAGGCTTTGCATCAACCTCTCCTCCCGGGCTTCAATGCATTCATGCAATGGATCGATCGGCTGGATTTGTGCCATGCCGCCTCGGCGATGTCCCCCTGATCACATCGTTCTCAAGCCGAACCATTCACAAGTGCATTTCGAGACTCCCACGCAGCGCTTCAACAACCGCGCCAGCATCGATATCAAGCAACCCACTGCCCTGAGCAGGTGGCAGCACAACTCTTCTCACTTCGCGCTGGTGACCTGAGCGGAACCGGACTTGAAGATCCGTCCCTACAGCAACGCGCCCGACCTTTTATGATTCGCCACGAAAAGTCATGCCAAAGCAGACGAATAGCCGCGATCTGCTGGCTTCGTCAGAACCGCCATTGCTCAGAGCCCTCCGATTCACCCGCTATTGGCACAACACCACCTGAATGCAGGACGAAAGAAGCAATGTTATCGCAGAGGCCAAGTATTTCGGGTTCGACCAATACTAAGCCCCGGAGACAGCACTTTGTGAAAGAGCCAGGTCAAGCATCCAGAATGAAACAGCCTCCGCAGCCAAGACGTAAGCTAGGGCGCTCAGAGCGAATGCAGTCCTTCGACGCCTGCTTGTATGCAGCGCCAGGGAGAAAAGGCCATAGCACGCGAGTGGTCCAAGCACCGCTATGACTGGCAGGCCAAATCGGCTCTCAACCGCGACGAAGGAATTGAGGACGCAGATGGCGGCGAGTGCCAGACAAAGGAGGAGCCACCAGGTGTCATGCAGTTGAAGACGAGCCCCCCTTGTCCGCCAGTGCTGGAGTCGGCGGTGTATCAAGCAGGCGCCGACCACAAGCCCCGAGAACACAACGAAATGGTTTGCTGCAAGTATGGCCGGCAGGTACCACGGCCTGAGATCGGTAACATAGGGATGCAGATAATCGAATGTCACTGAATTAAACAGATGCAGGATAATCGTCATCAATCCAGAAAAAGGATTTTCTATATAGTATAGCAGGGGCTCCTTTATGTACCTCGCACTATCTATCAGGAAGGGATTAGGATAGATGAGCCCTCTTGCCCCTTCCTGTGTGATCAGCGTGACATATTTTATGTGGGTGATACCCCAAGCCAGTTGCTGAGACCCAAGCTCAACGACGGGGAATATTGTACTTCGTTCGAAAACTACCGTGTTGATGAGCCATTGGGGCACCAAAGGCATGCCGAACATCATAACGCCGACCATTCCAAGCCCAACAATCTTCCAGATCTCTTTAGCCCCTCCACACGAACGCACCAATCGCCAAAGGTACACCAGGGCAAACAGTATCCAGCAGGGCGCCAAAGCGATATTCGCTGGTCGAACCATTACCGAAGCGCCGACAAGGAACGATCCGCACAAGAACAGTGTCACGGGCTTCCGCCTAAGATTTAAGTCGGCGCCCGCAAGCTCCACGGCTGCTGCAATGATGAGGATGAAGCAAGCCAGAGACAGTATTTCTGTCAGCCGTACAGGTATGTAAACCAGCACAAAAATGTTCAAAAGCAGGCCGATGATCACACTGGCCTGAGCGGCGATCCCAAAGCGGCGCACTGCTAAGGAGAGAGAAAGAACGGCCGTCAGGAAAAGCAACGCCTGCCAATAGAAGACGACCGGATCATATGCGCCAGCTCGGGCAGACGAAAGCCGCTCAGGCGCCTGGATCAATGCAAGAATTGCAGGATAGAGGTAAGTCCGGATCTTTGCGACTTCATGAGGCGTCAGCAAGCCATCCCTTTGATACGCAGCCGCCAGCTGTCCGTAGGAAACCGCATCGCAGCAAACGGGACCAGGCGTTCCCCAAAAACCGGTCAAAGCAACCGCAACGACAAAGACGATTGCCGCAATCCCGGCCATCCCCATCTTGTCCTTGAACAGGTCTAATAGAATCCTCTGCACGAACCGTCCGCCACTCTTGCCTCAGTGCGGAAGCCGTTTAAACAAACGCAACAAGAGAGGCAAACACCCTATGCCCTCTCTGGTGCTTCAGGACGGGCCTGTTTCGACCCAGCATACGGCCTGAGTGCGTCCGGCAAGAGCACGTAACAATACCAAGATCGCCGAACGCAACCTTCGCGGGCATATAATCCATATACAATCGCTCGTTAGTTGCCGCTGGAATGTTGCAAGAGATCCCGTTTGCTTCTAAGAAGCCCCAAAATTCGGGGGTAGGCATGGCGATGCGGGTATTGTTGAATGATTTAGGCCGACACGCGGCCTCGACCGAAGGACCAGTCCGTGATGCGGTCGATCGGGTCCTTAAGAGCGGGTGGTATATTCTTGGCCGGGAAGGCGAGGCATTCGAGCACGAGTTTGCGCATTATTGCGGCGCCCAGAATTGCATTAGCGTCGCGAATGGCACGGACGCGATTGAGCTTGGCCTTCGTGCGCTTGGTGTCGGACAGGGCGGCCGCGTCGCCACTGTGGCGAATGCAGGCCTTTACACCACAACGGCGCTGAATGCCCTCGGTGCAGAGCCGGTCTTTGTCGAGGTCGACCGCGAGAGCCGTTTGATGGATCTTGAGCACCTCCGAAGAGTCGTCGCCAGAGGCGATATAAACGCAGTCGTCGTCACACATCTGTTCGGTCTCCTCCACGACATGGAGGCTATCCTGCAGATCACCAGTGAGGCTGGGGTTCCCGTTTTCGAGGATTGTGCACAGGCGCATGGCGCAAGCCGCGGCGGGCGGCGAGCCGGGAGCTTTGGCGCAGCCGCGAGCTTCAGTTTTTATCCGACCAAGAACCTCGGCGCACTCGGCGATGGCGGCGCCATCACAACAAATGATGCAGAAGTGGCAAACAAGGTCAGGCACCTGCGGCAATATGGTTGGGAGTCGAAATATCGCGCGGTGATGAATGGCGCACGAAACAGCCGTCTCGACGAGATCCAAGCCGCTATCCTAAGGGCGAAGCTGCCCGCCTTGGATGCCTGGAACCAGCGGCGCAGAGAAATAGCGACGCGCTATTCAAAGGAAATCACCAATCCGCGCGTGGTGTGCCCGCCCCTTTATGGTGAGGAATACGTTGCGCATCTATACGTTATAGCGACTGCTGACCGAGACAGCCTGCGCACCCATTTGTCAGCGGCCGAAGTTTCGACCGATATCCATTACCCAATCCCGGATTACCGCCAACCTGCAATAAAGGGCCAGCGGGATTGGGACCACCTCCCCGTGACCGATTTGCTCTCCGACCAGATTCTGACTCTCCCCTGCTATCCGGAGCTCACGGAGGACGAGGTTTCCTATGTAATCACCTGCATCAATGACTGGTGAACCATGTACTCCGTCATCATCCCAGTCTATCGAAACGCCGAATTCGTACCGCAACTGATCAGCGAGTTCACGCGGATCAGCACGGCGATACACGAGCGCTACGGGATCGATACGGAATTTGTGTTTGTCGTTGATGCAAGTCCTGATGATAGCTTTGCGTTACTGGAGCAAGCGCTGCCAGATGCGCCTTTTTCATCGCAGCTCATTCTGCATGCACGCAACTTTGGATCCTTTTCCGCGATCCGGACAGGGCTTCGTGCCGCGAAAGGCGAGTATTGCGCCGTGATCGCGGCCGATCTTCAGGAGCCGCCCGACCTTCTCATCGACTTTCTGGACAAATTGATCCACCACGACGCTGACATCGTGGTCGGAGTCCGGGAAGGGCGGGACGATCCGCCAATGACGCGGCTTTCAGCAAATATCTTCTGGGGATTTTACCGCCGGTTCGTTGTTCGCGACATTCCGCCAGGCGGCGTCGACGTGTTCGGCTGCAACCGCAGAATACGTGATGAACTCCTCACTCTCCAGGAGGCGAACAGTTCATTGATTGGGCTTGTATACTGGCTTGGTTTCCGGCGCGCTGAGGTTCGGTATGAGCGCAGAGCGCGCGCATTCGGCAAGAGTGCTTGGACACTGAGTAAGAAAATCAACTACCTTCTGGATAGTATCTTCGCCTTCACGGACCTCCCAATCAGGATCCTCACCGTGGCGGGCGCCCTCGGCATTCTGATTGCACTCCTACTTGGCTTGAGCGTCATTATCATGCGCCTCAGCGGCGAAATCGAAGTTGCCGGCTATACGACGACAATTGTTGTCATCACCTTCTTTGGCGCACTGAACACGCTTGGGCTTGGGCTGATTGGCGCCTATTCGTGGAGGAGCTATGAGAACACCAAAAGGCGCCCCCTTGCCCTCGTCCGCACCTTTCGCGATTTTGACGGTGTGAAGAAGCCGGGCTCATCCCAAAACGAAGGCATACGCGCATGAATCAGCCCTTCATCCATCCGCATGCACTGTGCGAGAGCGAGAGCATCGGACCGGGAACACGGATCTGGGCGTTCGCTCACATTCTTCCCGGCGCTCGCATTGGCGCAGATTGCAACATCTGTGATGGCGTTTTCGTTGAGAATGATGTTACGATTGGCGACCGCGTCACTGTGAAATGCGGTGTTCAAGTCTGGGATGGCATCACAATCGAGGATGATGTCTTCATCGGCCCCAATGCAACCTTCACCAACGATCTGTTTCCGCGAAGCAAGGTCTATCCAGAGACCTTCGCCAAGACGATCGTCCGGCAGGGCGCATCCATTGGCGCGAACGCAACGATCCTGGCAGGCATTGAGATCGGCACCGGCGCAATGGTGGGCGCCGGTTCCGTCGTAACCCGCTCCGTTCCACCAAACGCAATCGTTGTCGGCAATCCTGCCCGCATCAAAGGGTATGTCACCGATGGGCCGCAGCCGACCGCGGTGGTTCAGACTGATCAGGTGACAGGCCGGGTCGAGCTTGGTGTTGGCCGTGCTTTCCTCCAGAACCTGCGCGTGGCTAAGGACCTGCGTGGCGAACTCTCGGTCGGAGAGTTTGAGCGGGACCTGCCTTTCACCCCGAAACGGTACTTTCTCGTATTCAATGTACCCAGCCGGGAAGTTCGGGGTGAGCATGCTCACAAGGCGTGCGACCAGTTTCTGATCTGCGTTCGTGGCTCCTGCGGCGTTCTCCTCGATGATGGACACGTCCGACGGGAAGTGACATTGGACCGACCTGGGCTTGGCGTTTACATGCCCGCAATGACGTGGGGGACCCAGTATCGCTACTCATCCGACGCGGTTCTGCTTGTTTTTGCGTCCCACTATTATGACGCCGACGACTACATCCGTTCTTATGATGAGTTCAAAGCGGCCATCAATATGAGGGCCGCAGCGGAGTGAAAGCCACTCGTATTCAGTTCTCCAAGTTCTTGCTCGGAGGGGCAGTCAACACAGGTGTAACCTACGCTTTGTTTGTCGGGGCTGGTCAGATACTGTCACCTTCGGCCGCGTATACATTCGCCTATATTCTTGGCATCGGCTTATCATATTTCATCAACTCCTTCTTCGTATTCAGGGCACGTGCTTCACTGCGGTCCGCCTTGCAGTTTCCGGTGGTTTACCTGGTGCAGTATCTCACGGGATTGATCCTGTTGACGATCCTGACCAGGCTGGGGCTCGATAGCCGAATTGCCATGCTTCTTGTTATTGCCGTCAATGTCCCGCTGACTTTTGTTCTCACCCGCCGGATCCTGAAGCCGAGACCTTGCGATCCAGCGGCCACAGAATAGGACACCGGCGGGCGGTAACGCTGGCAGCCTCGGCGGTCCTGGCGAAGGTGAAGCTTCCGATGCGGCATTGGCTGCTCGACATCGCGCCATTTCCATGTATTGGAACCGCCATCGCGAAGTCAGGACCGATCATGATCCAGCCCGCCACTGCTGACCTCCCCAACAGATCAGGGGGCATGAAGCTAGGTTTTCTATGGGTCTTCGTGGCCATGTCCGTGCTGGTCGTGGCGAATATCCTCGCATTCTCGTCGCACTATCAAGGCCAGCTGGCGTTTCCCTGGGACTTTGTTGGCGGCTACCATGCCCATGCGTTCGCTTGGTATGCCGACGGCAGTTTCTTTCATCCTCCAAAGTGGTTCGCGTGGGGGGATTTGGGCTTTCCTGCCTATTGGTCCCTGCAATCTGGCGCCTACTATCTTCCTCTCGCAGCGCTCGATCTCCTCGATCAGCCCTACACCATGCATGCGGCGGTTCTAATTCAGGGCCTCCATGTTCTCGCAGGTGGCGTCGGGATGTATATCCTGCTGCGCACTCTCAAGTTCGACGTTCTTTTGGCGCTTGCTGGCGCCGCCGCCTTTCACTTCTCATCGTCGTTCTATTCCAATGCGCAACATGTCGACATTGTAAGAGCCACAGCGCTCTTGCCTTGGCTCATGTGGTGTTTGCACCCTGAGATCCTGCTTCGATCCTGGGTCCGCCCGATCATTGCCGCGGTTCTTTTATCGCAGTTCCTTGTTGCCGCTTATCCGGGAATGATCGTAGCCGCCGCCTATACTCTGCTCCTCTTTGTGGGCGGGTACGTGATCAAGCGCCGCGACAGCACTCACATTGTTCGTACCCTGGCAATCCTGGCCCTCGTCGGCATCAGCGCGGTCGCCATGGCAATGCCGAAATGGCTCCCCCCCTTAGTTGAAGGCGATTTAGCGTCCGTCGCCTTCAAAGATCGCATGGGAATCGACCTGCCGCTTCTCCCAACGCTCTTTCTGCCATTCGACAGGGCTTTCCTTCCCAATGATCTCACGATGCGGAGCCTGTGGCTGCCGGCGGGCTTCCTGACGGGCATGGTCTTCCTTAACTGCAGGTCCGTTTCGTCACAAATTGCGTTCGCCCTGGTCATCGCCGCCCTCCTGTTCGGCGGTATCGGGCCAGCCCTACTGTCGCGTCCATTGCCGTTGCCGGGCATGGGCATTAGCCGTTTTCCCTTGGCCGACTGGCGCCCGACCTTGCATGTCGGCCTGATCGTTCTTGCCTGCGAGGGCTGGCACAATCTCCTGTCCCGACAGACCAGGTTGGCTTCCATGGTTCTACGGTCTGGGTTCGCGGCAGGCTGCATTGCTCCTCTTCTCTACTACAGCCTGACGCTGGGCTATACATGGGAAGACTGGCTCGTTCCGCTGACCGCGGTTCTTACTGCAGCCTCTCTTGCTTTTGCGCTTGCCCTCACAAGCACTCGCGAACGGCCCCGCACACGGCTAGTACAGATTGCGCCAGTCGCTGCCCTGATCGCCCTTACGTCAGCAGAGGGTCTCGCTTTCCATCATCGAGAGAGCCGCACTTGGCAGGTCGGATGGAGTTCCACGATTGAGAGGCAGATGTTCGGCGGTATGTTGACCAGTGAAGGCATGCCGGATCGACCCCCTCGCGTTCTTGAGAGACGCCCCAGGCGTTTTACCGTCGGCACCGATTACCAATCGGCGGTGAAGCTTCAGAACGATACGACCTATAACCGGTGCTTTTATGCACCTACGTTCTGTACCTTCGGCTATAACAATCTTCGACTGTCCCGCCCTCACGCCACGTTCCGCAACGCGATTTTAAATCCGGAGCACGGGCCCAAGCTTCTGGAACTGACGACCCAGGCTCAAAAACTGATCGTTCTCCCTGCTGACGCAGCCTTCCATCCCGATGTTATCTCGGAAGGAGCGAACGATGAGCCGATAGAGACTCTCGTGCCAGGCGTGACTGGATCGGTCATTGGCTATGGCGGGGATTGGGCGCGATACAGACTTTCAACGCCACGTGACGTGAGGGTTGTAGAGAACGAGATCTGGACCAATGGTTGGTCGGTTCGTCTTTGCCAGAACGGAAGATGCCTTGAGCCGATCAAGCCGGAGCACACGCCCGAATATCTCCGAACATGGATAGTGCCCGCTGGCACGTGGGATATTTTAGTATTCTTCAAGGTTCATAGCAGCCGGTATTCCTGGATGCTTTTCTTTGCGGGAGTATTCACAACGTCGCTTGCCGGCGTGGCAGTTTACAAGTTCCGCAAAGCCAGGATTCAGGCACCTCAACTGGTTTGAGGCACGACGCGCCTTCGGCGTTTGGACGTTAGACGAAATTTTTGGATCGGATCAATTTCGTTCCGTTCAGGTGCGCGCCTGAAAGACTTTGGCCTGAACCTGGCCTTGTCCGAGAGAGGAGCGGTGCCTTCGCTCCACGTCAGTCTCTTGCACTGATCTTACACCCGCGCGAGCAGCAAGATCAGTCGGGCACACACCCGTTTGAGCAACCTCAATTGCGTGTGGGGCGGTTTGCCGCGCTCGTTCCATCGAGAGCACAAAATCTTCAAACGAAAAGGTTTTTCAGCAGCACCCCAGGCAGCCGGCGTCATTGTTCCCCAACCCGTCCGACCAACCAAGATTGACCAGCAGTCGGAGATAACCAAAAGGATTTATAACGTCCGAAGCCCGATTCGGTTCCGGGTTTTTTAAGAGGTACCGCTTTTAGATCAGAGAAATCGGACGTGCGATTTGGATCGCCTGGGGGAACTATGCCTGCTGTTACCAAATATGCCCTGACCGGCAATGCTTACATCAATGGCGTTCTTGGTGATTACAAATGGGCCGCCAGCAGCTTTACCTTTAGCTTTCCCGTCACTGGATCCGCTTACGGAACATCTTACGGTGAAGGTGAAAACACCACCAATTTCAGTTCATTTACTATGATGCAGCAGGCCGCGACGCATTCGATTCTCGATATGTACGCGTCCGTTGCTCTCCTCCGCTTTACTCAGATCAGCGAGACGGCAACCCAGCACGCGGATCTTCGCTTCGCCATGTCGGACAAGCCCGGCACAGCCTGGGCCTACTTTCCGTCGACGACAGCTGAGGCCGGCGATGCCTGGTTCAACAATTCGAGCGGCGCCTATCACAGCCCCACCAAGGGCAACTACGCATACCTGACGGTGGTGCACGAGATCGGACATGCGCTGGGTCTCGAACACGCCCATGAGCACTTCGTCATGCCGCAGGACCGTGACTCGATGGAGTACACGGTCATGAGCTATCGTTCCTATGTCGGCGCCTCGACGACGTCCGGATACGTCAACGAAGGCTGGGGCTATGCACAGTCGCTGATGATGTACGACATCGCGGCCCTGCAGCACATGTACGGCGCGAACTACTCCACCAACAGCGGCAACACCACCTATTCCTGGAGCCCGACCACGGGCGAGATGTTCGTCAACGGGACCGGCCAGGGAGCGCCGGGCGGCAACCGTATCTTCCAGACGGTGTGGGACGGCGGCGGCACGGACACATACGATTTCTCAAACTACACGACCGGTCTGACGATTGATCTCCAGCCCGGCGCCTGGACGAAAACCACGGCTGGACAATTGGCAAAGTTGCAATGGGATGGCTCGAGGACAGCGGCCGGCAACATCGCCAATGCCCATCTCTATAACGATGATCCTCGATCTCTGATTGAGAACGCATCAGGCGGCTGGGCGGGCGATGTCATCACGGGCAACATCGGTGGCAATACCCTGTGCGGTGGTGGCGGCAATGACACCATCTATGGCGGTCTGGGTGGAGACCGCATTTACGGCAACCAGGATGCCGACTTCATTGATGGCGGTGATGACGCTGATGCCCTCTTCGGCGGACAGGGCAGCGATACGGTCTATGGCGGACATGGTCACGACTGGATCGAAGGCAACAAGGAGGACGACCTGATCTTCGGCAATCAGGACAATGACAGCTTGTTTGGCGGGGCCGGGAACGACAGCCTCTACGGCGGACAAGGCAACGATATCCTTCAGGGGGGAGTCGGCCAGGATCTTCTCGTTGGTGGTGTCGGTCAGGACGTCTTTGTTTTCGTCTCCCCGGCCGATTCTGCCGGTCTGGCCATTGACACAGTGGCTGATTTCCAGATGGGGCTTGATCGGATTAATCTGCAGCAGATAGATGCCAATAGTGTGCTCGCTGGGGACCAGGCCTTCCTGTTCATCGGTCAATCGGGCTTCACCGGGATGGCAGGGGAGCTGCACTTCTCGAATGGCGTCCTATGCGGCGACATCAATGGCGACAGAGTTGCCGACTTCCAAATATTTGTCCAAGGGCTCTCAGCGCTCACGGCCGGAGACTTCTATCTCTAGCAGCGTCATCTCGCGCGAGGTCAGCAAAGCCTCACGGGCCGCTTCCGGCCAAAGAAGATCGCTTTCGTTCGGACATTCATTCGCGAGGTTCGCAACGGCAGCACGAAAGGTTGGATGGCGCGCCCCTATCGATCCGATATCGCTCGGAAACCTCAAGCAGAGCACGCACTGGGGTTTGCCTGAGCGCCGCAGACCGGCCACCGCCGTTCGTCCGCTTCATTTCTGCGCCACCGGCGACTAAGGTGATCCCCCGGGCGGTCTTCTCGTGCTGGAAGCCGGCTGGCGATTGTCCTAGACCTGCAATCAGAGGAGGTTGGCCATCCCGTTAGGGACCCACACACGGGTACCGACGGACCCTTAGTGTGGACAAGCCACATCAGAATGCGCGCATGGTCTGACGAGACGAGCGGCAATGCTCGGCACTGATTGAAAACCTCGCCTGATCGCGGCTTCGCGATCTTGTGGCGATCAACTCCCGCGGGGAGATGGTCCAACTGATCCCTTGTGCGACCGCCATGTTAACGAAAAAACCCTGCCGTTTGACGGGCAGGGTTAGTTTCTCCTCGCCTTCGGATGACATATCGGCCGAAAACGCGATGAATAGGACACACAGCCTTTACCGTGTCAATTGTAACAGGAAACCGAATCGAGCCTGTCAGACCGCCAACGCCAGCAATCCTCCAAGGCAGAAGATAATATTGCCGGGTGTTGCAGCTTTGCCATAGATTTTCTTAACGGTCTGGACGTAGCTTGCGCCGGTGACTCCTCACATTAGGAATTCCCGTCATGAAAACTCGTCTTCTTGGCCTCCTGGCCGGCACGGCTGCCGTTGCTCTGGCCGCGACCGCTGCTTCCGCGGCTGATCTTCCCTATCGCGCTGCCGCTCCGCTGCCGGTCATCGCTCCGGTTCCGGTGTTCACCTGGACCGGCTTCTACGTCGGCGTGAACGCTGGCTACGGCTGGAACACCAACGACAACGGCCGCTACTTCGATCCGGTGCTCGGCATCATCGTCGACAGCGAGAGCGACGGCGGCTTCGTCGGCGGTGGCCAGATCGGCTACAACTACCAGGTTGGCTCGTTCGTCTTCGGTGTTGAGACCGACATCCAGTACGCCGACATCGGCGGCAGCAACGATGCCTTCGTCGACGGCGTCTACGTCGGTGACCGCTCGGGCGACGCCTGGTTCGGCACCGTGCGCGCTCGCGCTGGTGTGGCCTTCGACCGCGCCCTCATCTACGTGACCGGCGGTCTCGCCTATGGCGACATCGGTCGTGGCTCCAGCACCTACGTCGATCCGGTGTTCGGCGTCGTGTATGGCTCGAACGACGATGTCAGCACCGGCTGGACCCTCGGCGGCGGTGTCGAGTACGCCTTCACGAACAACCTGACCGCCAAGGTCGAAGGTCTGTACGTGAACCTCGACACCTCGAACAACAACTACTTCGGCTACTATGCCGACCGCAACAACGCCGAGTTCGGCGTGGTTCGCGCCGGCCTGAACTTCAAGTTCGGCACCTACTAAGATCTTTCGCTTCGGCGAAAAGGAAGGCCCGGGGAAACCCGGGCCTTTTTTGCTCTGGCCTCCTCGCAGTCGGGAGGTCGGAGATTTCCCGAGAGGCCGGACGGCAGGAGCGGTGAATTGTCACCAATCATCACACCGAGGCTCCTACGGAAATCATCGGCGATTCCGATGGTGTTCCGAGCCCGATCCATCCTGATGGCGCCTCCATGCCTGGCGTTATCGGGCAATTCGAGGAGCCTTCGGCAAACTCGGCCCTCAAACCGAGAGGTGTCTATCTGCACCGTCTCTCGAACCCGCCGATAACGAAACGAGCACGCTCAACAAGTCCTTGCAGGGATGCAGCGTCCCTTGCAGGTCCCGCCGAGCCGGATCCAGCGGAGCTGCCAACTTCTCGTGCCGCCTCCTTGCGAGAGGTGGGCCTGGAGCCTTTGCCAGCCGAGGCGCTCCCTCTGCCACCGCAGGAGCAACGCTCCCTTAACCATATGGGCGCACCGTTCTCTGACCGCCTTGAATCGAAGCAGGTCATCTGTGAGAGGAGACTGGGAATGAAGGTCAAGAACCGTGCTGAACTCGTTGGCGATAAGCTCGCGCTAATTTCTTATGTCCTGACACGCGTGGAACAAGGGGGAGGCAGCGCCGATCTGCATGATCTTGAGCAACATCTCGTTGACACCGTAAGCCTGTTTCAGCGCAACCCCGGCATTGAAGCCGCCGCAAATGATTTGTACGCAGCAGCGGCAATTCACGTCGCCGATTACGCGGCCCGTTCTCAACCGGTTGCGCGAAAGCTGCGCCTGCTTCGAGAGGCGCATTTGCGTTTCAGCGACAGACTGACGGCTAGTGCCGGAGCAAGTGTGGCTCGCGACCGCCGGCCCGAACCAGCCGCCCCTCACCTCAAAGTGGCTTGAGTTCTCCTTTTCCAGACCGGCACCAAATTCGCAGATCCGTCCACAACACGTCATCGTCTGATTGATCGTGTCGCGCAGGCTTACCTGCCTCTTGCCGCAGCAACACTGTCCCGGCAGTTCGCGCGTCCTCGAAGCTTCCGCTCCGTATGCTTCGGCCGCCGGGGCAGAACATCCGGATCGAGGCCGATGACCCGGAATCCCGACATTGTATCACAGGTCCACTGGCTGATCGGGCATCCCTCCCATCTTTCATGCTGACCTTGCAACTTGATCGAAAAACTCTGACCGCTGCACCTTGGAACAAATCCGCCAAACCGGCAGGACCCGAGTGTCGGGGCAATTCCTGGATGTAACCCTGCGACAGGACCCCTGCTGGCTGCTGATTGAACCCGAGTGCTGTCAAAGGAAAGTGGATTTCAGCATCGCCGTGGAATGGACCGCCTGTTTCCGAGCTATGACGGAATTTAGGTGACGGGACCGATCAGGCGGCGCTGTTTGTCGGCATCGAAGTGATCTCGGTGCCGTCCTGGAACCTGACACCGGCGATCACCTTCGGCAACTGGTTTTCGCCCATCAGCCGGCGCCAGGTTTTGGATGCGGCCATCACCAGCTTGAACACCATCAGCCGGGCAGTGACTGGCGACAACGAGCCCTTGGTGCGCACGGTCCGGTGTCGCACCGTCGCGAACACGCTCTCAATCGGGTTTGTGGTTCGCAGATGGAGCCAATGCTCGGCGGGCCAGTCGAAGAAGGCCAGCAGCGCCAGCTGGTCCTTACGCACGCACTCCACGGCTTTCGGATAGCGTGCACCATAGGCTTCCTCGAACAGATCAACGGCCACCTCGGCCTGAGCGCGGGTCGGGGCGAGGTAGATCTCCCGCAGGGCCGCCTTCATCCCCGGCTGCACGGACTTGGGCACCTTGTTGAGGACAATTGGCGGTCTTGTGCAGCCAGCATCTCTGATGATGCGTGCCGGGAAAGAGCTCGTCGAGTGCCTTCCAGAAGCCGAGCGCTCCATCCCCAACAGCAATCCGGGGTGGGATGGACAGGCCCCTTCGCTTGATCTCGACGAGAAGCTCACGCCAGCTCTGGGCGCTCTCGCGCACGCCGGCCTGGAACCCGACCAGTTCCTTCTTGCCTTCCGGGGTGGCGCCGATCAGCACCAGGATGCACTCGGCCTGATCTTCCATGCGAGCCTGAAGGTAGATCCCGTCGGCCCAAACATAAACATAGCAGCGGGCTGACAGATCCCGGGCCTGCCAACGCTCGTATTCGCTCTGCCATTCGCCCGTGAGCCGGGAGACCACGGAAGGCGAGAGGTTGGGCGCGTCCTTGCCGAGCAGGGCTGAAAGCGCTTCCTGGAAGTCGCCCGTGGAGAGCCCACGCAGGTACAGGATCGGCAAGAGCGCATCCAGGCTCCGGGTGCGCCGCGCCCATTTCGGCAGGATCGCCGAGGTGAAGCGGATCCTGTCCTCACTCGAAGCCCCGCGGTCCCGGATCTTGACCCTGCTGACTTCCACCGGGCCGATGCCAGTCTGGATCGTGCGCTCCGGCCCATGGCCGTGCCGGACCAGGCGTTCGCGTCCGTCCGGCAGCTTGAGATCGCGCATGCTGGCCAGAAAGGCTTCCGCTTCGATCTCGATGGCCTGGGCCAGCAGCCTGCGGGCGCCGGTTCGGAGAATATCGGTCAGGGGATCGTCAATCTCATTGGGCTGACGCAGGCGCAAAACATTGGTAGGTTCGCTCATGGCGTATCGCTCTCTCGAAGAGGTTCTGGCAGGCTCGTCACCCGCCTCGATACGCCGCCTTTCTCAATCCAGCATCACCCATTTTCCGCCATAGCTCCCTGTTTCCTGTGCCATGGCGCACTGGATCGGCAGTCTTTCATCCCTCAGGCCTAGTGGCCGACCACATGGCGCCGGCATTCCAGATCAGGATTAAAGCCCACAGGCCGCCCCGCCGCCCTCGTTCGCAGATCACCCAGTTGATCCCATCCAACACGACGTCGAGGGATCATATGCGCGACACTTCTAGACTGGACAGGTGCACTGCCTTTCTGAACCTGCATCTCGCCGCATGAGGCAAAGAGCAAATGGACGGCAGACCTGCTCGATCAGTCCCATCAGGATTCCTTTGGTGGAGCCATCGTCAGACCAAAGCCCGTGTCAGCCCCAGACCTATGGCAGATTGCAGGGCTGTGCCCTGAGGTAGGATCGATGCAGTGCCCGCTCCTGTGGGTGGCACGGCTCTGCTGCTCGTCCCGAAGCCAGGGCTGCTGCTGTCATAACCGTCGGGTGGTTTGAAGGTTGATCCATGTCTTTTCACGGAGCGCTTAAAACAGAGGAGCCTAGCATAGCTCGCTGCGCACCATCGATACCCACCTTTCTGGTGTGCAGGAACTCGATTCTCGCGGCTGGGGTAAAGCACATCCTCGCTGATACGTGTTTCGATGTTCGGGACGCTCCATTCGGCGGCAGCACAAGCATTTGCTGTGACAGTAGCGCCAAATGCACGGTTTTTATCGTTGAAGCCCCGGGCAACCCAAGTGAAATGACTGACTTGATCCTGAAGCTTATGACGCAAGACCCGACCGCCCGTATTGTCATTCTAGCGGATAGCATCGACCCGGATTTGGCCTTGCGGGCATACAGGGCTGGAGCCGCCGGGTTTATTCAGACAAAGGCTGGCCGGGATGTCCTGATCAAATCTCTGGAACTTGTTGCGCTGGGAGAGAATACGTTTCCCGTTGCGGCGATACTGGCAACTATCCGCGATGCGCCCTCACCATCTGAGGACGAGATCGGAGGTGTGGCAACAGGCTTGGAGGTGAACGCCTCGGCCCCCGAAATGAAAGGCCTGTCCGGTCGGGAGCGGGAGATTTTGTGCTTGCTCACCCAAGGCGCTCCGAACAAGATGATAGCTCGCAAGCTCGGCGTGGCAGAAGCAACGGTCAAAGTACATCTGAAGGCAATCCTAAGAAAGATCAGAGTTCAGAACCGAACGCAGGCTGCGATGTGGGCCACGACCCACCTTCAGTCGGCGCGCGGTGAGAGCGCCACGGGATGACAAATTAGGGAGGACCGATCTGCGCCGGATCTATGAAAAGAGGTCCGTCCCTAGGGAGCAAGTTGGATGCCACGAGTTTGGCATTTCTCGGCGCTGTTCTCGGGGAGATTGGAGGAGCCGCACACGATTAGAGAAGCTTACGTGCACAGGCCCAAGGAGATCGAGTCGTTTGCTTACATGGCTGCCGAAATCACCATCTCGGCCGCCGTCTGCCATACTTCAGGGCTCGAATCTGTATCCCCAGCTTTGTTGGCTGCGCTCTACAAGTTGAGCTATCTCCCTTCGTTACAGGTACCTCGTATGCGGCGACCGCTTGCCAATTAATCTCAGCGTTTGAAGCTAAAGGCGTCATTGGTGCGGATGATTCAAGGCTCTTTTCCTATGATATTTTGTCTGCGGGGAAGGAAGCATGAGATGCAAGATCGGACAGTTTTCCTAATTGGGCCAGATGGAAGCGTTGGCTACGAGTTCCATGGCGGATTGTTGCTCGAAGATGAGCTTGAAGCAGAAGCTCGAAAGGCGGCTCTGGAGGATCAGGCAGGCACCCAGGAGGAAATCGCCACCTGGACGTTTATGGCTCCTGCCGCTCCACGAGACCAGGTGGATGACGGCTGATACGGGCATGAGCCACTGTCAGCAAGAGTGCATTTACTGCTCCCGTGTAGCCTGACGATGGAACGGGAGTGTTGCGTATGCTCGTTTCGAGAAGAGAGCCCCGTTCGGTCTGCCCCGGGCGGGGTTTCTTTTGGTACGCTCAGTGGCGTAGGTTGGCCTGAGAAAATGCCACAAGGAAGAGGGCTGATGATGGGCGATACTGAGGCGAAGATAGTCTGTGAAACGCTCGGGTTCTCCTGGGACGACTTGGCAGAAGAAGACACAGTATCCGGGCGGCCAAGCAAGCAGGCTTTCCGAAGGGCTATTGCCACTCTCGATGCTCATAGGCAGGTGAGCGCCGACATGGAGAAGGCTCACATGCTGTCGGAGCTCTCCAATCTTGCGCATGGCGGAGAGAGCTCTTAGCACAAGCTCCATTCTGCTTTGGGATCAGGATAAATCTGTACCGAACTGAGATAATCCTAAGGCGAGAAAAGGTCGGCTTCACCGGGGACACGAAATGAGTGCAGATGAGTCTGAACAAGCGCAATCACCAGGAGCGAGCATCTCGCGTCGAGGTGCTCTACGAGGCGCTGCTGCGCTTGCTTTATCCGCCATTTCGACGCCGGCTCTTGCACAGGTCTCGTCGAGTCGCAAGGATGTGCTTGTCCTCGGTGCAGGCATGGCGGGCCTGACAGCTGCACTTTCTCTCCTCCGTCAGGGCCACAATGTTACGGTCATCGAGTACCAGGAAAGAGTGGGAGGGCGTCTCCTATCACTCCCCCTCCAGGATGGACAGTTCACCGAGGCAGGCGGAGGGCATTTTCGCTCCAATATGCCTTACGTCATCAGTTATATTCGCCATTTCGGTCTGCCAACGCACAGTCTGAACGACGGGCTCCCGCGCTACTTGGTAGATGGCAAAACGGGTGACGGCTCCAATCTTGGGGCATGGCCCTGGGATGTGGCTCCTGAGGAACGAGGAGTCACTGTCTCTTCCAGCCTCAACCGTTATCTGTACCGGGCTGGTCTCGATACAGACACTGTACTAGACTCGCGCTGGCCGGATCCCGAAACGCTCGCCCGCCTCGATACTATCACAGTTGGTGATTTGATCCGCAACGTCGGTGCCTCAGAAGCGTTCTGTAAGCTTCTGGATGCTCATGGCGGAACATTCACCAGTGCCTCCCAAGCCCTCGGGGCAATTCCTGACTTGGCCTACCATTTTGGCGACCAGAACCTCTTCCGTATCCAAGGTGGAAATCAACGCCTTCCGGCTGCAATGGCCCGTGCCATTGGACACGAGCGGATCATCTTGAATGCCCCCGTGATAGCTATCGATCAGTCGGGATCCCGTGTGCGTGTCGCAGTTCAGGACGGGCGCGAGCTCACAGGGGATGTGGTGATATCAACCATTCCCTTTAGCGTGCTCGATACGATCGAAGTGCGTCCCACCTGGTCATCCGAGAAGAAGCGGATGTTTCAGGAGATGGAGTGGGACAAGACTGTCAAAGTGGTTGTTCAGACCCGGACCCCCTCCTGGCTTAGGAAGGGCTTACATGGCTGGCCGCTGGCCGGAGGTGACCGGCCCTGGGAGCGCGTCATCGACATCACTGGCAATGAGCCTGGTGGGCATGGTAACGTCTTCTTCTATCTCAACGGGCGGAATGCCGAGGCCTTGCTGGCGCGGCCGCGCGAGACACGAGCTATAGAGGTTGTGGATCAGTTCCGATCCGATATGCCAGATCTCTTCGATGAGGTCCTGTTGGTACGTGACTTCGCTTGGACTGAGCAGCCTTGGATCAAGGGGTCCTTCGGATCAACTCCGCTCGGAGGTGGGTGGATGGTGAAGGAATGGTCCACACCTGAGAACCGGATCCATTTTGCCGGTGACTTCACGACCCTTAAAACGGGCTGGGTGGAGGGAGCCATTGAGTCCGGCCTTCGGGCTGCACGGCAGATCGATCCGGAGGCGAAACCTGAGGGACGCCCGCTGATACGCCAGGAGTTGTAGGATCCATCAGTTCCGAGAAGAGCACCCCGTTCGGTCTGTCCCGGGCGGGGTTTCTTTTTGCGCAGATGGTGAATGAGGCCCTCGCATCATGTGCTTTCGCGCACGGAGTGAAATCCAGCCCTCCCTTCATACTAACTGGGTCTGATTGACACAGGAGGGACTTATGAGGTGGATGATGTGGGCGACCTGTGCGGCTGCGTGCGTGCTGATGTCCGGCTCACCAACTTCTGCCCAGGAGCAGATCAAGAGAGGCGAGTACCTCGTGACCATTATGGATTGCACAGGATGCCATACCCCAGGCACGTTCCTCGGCAAGCCTGACATGCAGCGTTACCTCGCCGGGTCGGAGGTCGGGTTCCAAATCCCGGGACTTGGCATCTTCTACCCTCCAAATCTCACGCCCGATCCTGAGACAGGGCTGGGCAGGTGGAGCGAGGCTGAAATCATCGAGGCGGTCCGGACTGGTGTTCGCCCTGATGGCCGGCAGCTCATCCCCGTGATGCCTTACCACTCGTACGGCAAGCTGACGGACGCCGATGCCCGGGCTCTTGCCGGATATCTGAAGAGCATAAAGCCGATCAAGAACCAGGTGCCTGGTCCTGTGGGCGCGAACGAGAAGCCTTCAGCTCCCTATCTGACGGTTGTCATGCCGCAATAACCGCCGACGAGAATGCATTTGCTGTCTGCTGCTCTCGCCGACCGGGGCTTGCGCGGCGTGAAGCTGGTGATTGCTGATGATCACAAGGGCCTGCGGGCAGCGGCTGCCCGGGTCTTCCACGCCTCGCTCCAGCGCTGCCGGGTTCATTGGATGCGCAACGCCATGGTGCATCTGGCCCCCAAGCAGCGCCCGGCCGTGGTGGCGATGCTCAAGACCATCTTTGCCCAGGAGAACGCCGAGGCGGCCAGAGAGCAATGGACTTCGGTAGCCGATGCCCTGCGTGAGCGCTGTCCCAGGCTGGTCGAACTGATGGACCGCTCGCGCGACGAGGTGCTGGTCTACATGAGCTTTCCGCGCGAGCACTGGAGCCAGATTGCCTCGACCAACCCGCTCGAGCGGCTCAACGGCGAGATCAAACGACGGGCGGACGTGGTGGGCATCTTCCCCAATGACCGGGCAGTGATCCGGCTGGTGGGAGCCCTGATGCTGGAGCAGAATGACGAGTGGGCGGTGAGCCGGCGTTACATGTCGCTGGAAAGTCTGAGCGCGTTGAGCGATGATCCCGTTCGCAGGCTGTCGGCCGTGACCGCCTGAGGATCCCGGCTCGGCCGAGGACTGGCGCTCTTACACCACGCCGCGGGACACGATCGGCCCAGAACAACCCGCCTTATGCTGCCCTCGGACGCCCACGCCAATACTAAAAACAACTTGCAGCCGGATCAGCGTAGAAATCGCTATCCCGGCGCGGAACAACCCCGAGGCCGGATGGTTGGAGAGTCGGAAGTAATTGCTGACTCCCCCTCGATTGCCCCCTCCCCGGCCACGGCCAGCGAGGGGGCTTTTTTGTGCGCTACCCGAGCAAACCTGTAGGGCGCCGCGTGCGATTGAAAAGCGCTTTATAGTCAAGCTTAGATTGCTCAGAAGGAATAAGCTTTTCGGGCAGGCTATTCACACCTTTGCGACGATCACGAACTCGTGAAATCAGGCTATACCTTGAGCAATTACGCGGAGGGGTGTAGCTCAATCGGAAGAGCGTCGGGTTCCAAGTCCGAAGGTGCAGTGTTCGAAGCCTGTCGCCCCTGCCAATTCTTCTATGGATACACCAAGTTATTCCTAGGAATATTTATATTGTCGCGCTTTGAAAGCGCCGGAACGCCAGCCGTCAAACCCGGCTTGGCATCGCTAGAAAATCCTGGATCCGACACGGCTTGTGAACCTTGGCCGTTGGAGAAGGGCGCGCGGGCCGCGTCTCGCCTATGCCCTCCAAAAGACCCCGTTCACCTCCCCCGGCTGAATGGAGTCTTCTTTAGAGGCGACGGCCTGGCGGTGCGGAAAAGGAGACGCCGACCGGCCTTCTCGCCCACGTCCGCATTGGCGATGTGAACGAAACCAGGGGCCCGTCGGCGCCGCGGTCCCAAAGGGTAGCGGGGGGATCGTCATGGAAGAGGGCCGCACGCTCAAGCTGATTGGCAATTATGGCGGTGATGCGGTTGGCGCTGTGGGTTTCCCACCGAGGCGCGTCGGATCTCCCAAACTGGTCAATCGACAGCGGCTGAGAGGAAGCATAGCTTCATTCCCGGTCGCGACCTCCCTGGGCTGGTGAACCATTAGAGGGCCTGCGCTTCTCCTGTAGCAATCCCTGGAGGCCCTCCTTTCGTGCATTGTTCGTGGGAGGTCTTACTTGGTGAGGGATCATCCGCGTCAATAGCAGCGACGGCAAACCTCAACAAGACGGCGTACAAGGCGACCGTAAGCGGTTCGCACAGTCTGGGGTTGGATCCAAGTTTTAGCGGCTTTAGGTGATGGCGCCGATCAGGTGACCTTGTGTGCTGGCGTCGGGAGAACCTCGCTGCCCTACGTTGACGGTCTTGTGCAGCCAGCATCTCTGATGATGCGTGCCGGGAAAGAGCTCGTCGAGCACCCTCCAGAAGCCGAGTGCTCCGTCCCCGACGGCGATCCGCAGTGGGACAGACAAGCCGCGCCTCTTGATCTCGATGAGCAGCTCGCGCCAGCTCTGGGCACTCTCGCGGACGCCGGCCTGGAAGCCGACCAGTTCCTTCTTGCCTTCCGGCGTGGCGCCGATCAGCACGAGCATGCACTCAGCCTGATCCTCCATCCGGGCTTGGAGGTGGACGCTGTCGGCCCAGACGTAGACGTGCCGGCGAGCTGACCGATCCCGGGCCTGCCAGCGCTCGTATTCGCTCTGCCATTCGCCCGTGAGTGAGCCGGGAGATCACAGAAGGCGACAGGTTCGGGGTGTCCTTGCCGAGCATGGCAGAGAGCGCCTCCTGGTAGTCGCTGGTCGAAAGCCCGCGCAGGTACAGGATCGGGAGGAGCGCATCCAGGCACTTCGTCCGCCGAGCCCATTTCGGCAGGATGGCCGAGGAAGAGGGGATGAGGCCGGTTCTTCGCCAAGGGATGCCATGAGCCAAGTCGACCCGCTTCGCAATCTTCGCCGATCCTTACGACAAGGACCGGAACGAGATCCGGCCCACGGATCTCGCTAGCGTGATTCGAGTTGCCGTGCGCGAGCCGTGCCCTCTCACAGATCTGCCTGCATCCCGTCCTCTTGCTATTGATCCTAACAAGCTCTCAGAGCAATCAGATGAGATTGGAAGCGTAACTTAGACTGAATTGCCAGGAACTTAGGAGCATGTTTCATCGTTTCCGAGCCGCTAGCTCGGCCGCGACGGATCGGGCGCACGAAGGGAATTCCTGCGATGAACTTCAAGATAGTCCTCGTTTCAGGTGTCATTGCTCTGGCTAGTGCCGGATGCATGACCCCGATGGCTTCGGCTCCGCCCGCCCTCACGGTTGTCAGCACGGCGGAGTTCGTTCCGATGGCGACCTCATCGAACCTGTTCGAGATTGAATCGAGCCGTTTGGCCCTGCGACGTGCGCGTAGTCCCGAGATCCGCCGCTTCGCCCAGCAGATGATCCGCGACCACAATCGCGCCACGCGCCGGATGATGGCAGTGGCACGGCGCGCCGGCCTGCCACTGCCGCGCCCCACATTGACTGCCAGGCATCAGCAGATGCTGGCGAGCCTCACCGCCGCCCCCAGCTTCGATGCTGCCTATGTAGACGCACAACTCATGGCACATCAGGAGTCCGTGGGCTTGTTCTCGGCATATTCCCGAACTGGTGACAATGCTCCACTCGTGGAGTTTGCAAGAGCCACCCTACCAGTCCTGGAGATGCACCTGAACGAAGTGCAGGCTCTGAGCGGCGTTAGCGTGGCTCGAGCGATGTAGCTCTGACTGCGCTACGAAGATATTCGGTCCATCGCAGCCTTGTGCTTGCGACGCTTATAAACTGACCGTTACCCATGTTGGCACGACGATGCTCCTGCTGGTGCAACTCGAGGCTTCAGCACTCTCCCACAAGGCAGACGAGGCGCGGATGTACCGCCTTGCTCTGCTTTGAGGATGCAGGCCGGTAGCGCGGTAAGAGTCCCGTAACCAGACCTCCAAACCAACGTGATCCTATCGCAGCCTGCAGCGTTCTCCGTGTTCTGAAACGGGACAAGACTGCCCATGGCCATTCTCGATCCAGTCTCCGGCAGTCAGGTCACGATTGACGTCTCGGGCAAGCCGCGCATGCCTAAGCCTTACTGGACGAAAATCTCCGAAGCTTTCTCAGAGGGATCTTGGATGGAGACATGATTCACCTGTTTGAATCCCGACAAGACCGAACGAGAGAGCGACAGCCTGTGTGACACTTACACTGGTAATGTCCATCAGGAGCCACATAGGCCGTAGCGGCATTCGGTAGCAAAGGCCATCAGATCTAATCCACCACGTTGGGCAATTTATTGCCCAACGCATGGAGCAGCCGCGGAGCGCGTCTACGCTTCGCCGACCTGAACCTTAACTCTTCGGTTCTGTCGGCCCTTGTTGTCGACCTTCAGTATGCGCGATGTCCGTGCGCGCTCAGTCGAAACAAGATGGGTTCCGCCGCAGGCCTGCCGGTCCAGTCCGACGATTTCCACGATTCGCACGGTGTCGTCCCAAGACGGAGTGGGCGCGACAGACTTGCTCCTGAACAGACCTGCAATGTTTCGGGCCTCGTCGTATTGCATGTACGAGGTTCGTACGGGCAGGTCTTGGCGGATCACTTCATTAAGATCATCGTCAAGTGCCCGAAGCTGGTTGTTTTCGACACCGGGCAGATCGAAGTCGACCCGAAATGTACTATCCGCGCTGAGTTGGGCGCCTGTCAGGAGCGCTCCGCCAAAGCGGGTATACACTAAGGCGTTCAGGACATGCGCAAGCGTGTGCAACTCACACATTAGATCGCGGGACACCTGATCCACTTCGAGACGAACGATGCCGTCCAACTCCTCCGCTCCTTCGAAGTGATGCCATATCCCGCCTTCCGCAGGTGTGACACCACAGATGGATGACGAACCTCCGACCCAGGAGAGGGTGCCGCGATCCGCAAGTTGCCCACCTCCTGCGAAGAAGGGCGTGCTCTCCACCAGAACGGCCCGGGTCGGGCATCGAGTACCGTTTGCTCGATGCAGAGCACGTGAGGTTCATTCAGGCAGACAAAGCGCCTCATGAGCCCCTTCTTGTTCGGCAGCATCCTCCATGTGATGGAGCAACATTGCAAGGCATAGCCGATAACATGTCATCGGTGACTGGTGGTTTTTGCTGCCACGCGCCGGACCGCAGCGGGATATGTGGGCGTGGTGCCGCGCCGCGAGCAGGGTGGAAGTTGAGCGGCAATCAGGATGAGAGGTGACGATGCGATCCGTCAGGATCGCATCGTCTGGCCGTCGCAGCCGAGCGGGTAAGGAACGGATGTCTTCACGCCAATGGGGAATTCGCCATTTGCCCAGTCGCCAGATGAGACTGTTGAAGTTCAGTCACACCGACACCGCCCCGATCACCGCCAAAGCCGGCTTCAGCCCAGCCACCGGATAGCGGATTGACAAGGACCCGCGTCTGCCCTCCGAGAGGAAGGCCCCACCCGGGCGCCGGCGTCCCGACCCGCTCGCCAGCGTCTGGGACAGCGAGATCGTTCCCCTTCTCCAAGGCGCCCGTTGCTCTCTTCGAGGAGATCATCCGTCGCCATCCCGACCTCGGCGCCGGCATCCGCCGCACGCTGGAGCGCCGCGTCCGCGCCTGGCGCGCCCTGTATGGCCCCGAGCAGGACGTCATCTTCCGCCACGTGCACGAGCCCGGACGCATGGGCCTGTCCGACTTCACCGACATGGCCGACCTGGCCGTCACCATCGCCGGCCAGCCGCTTGATCACCGGCTCTATCACTTTCGGCTCGCCTAGTGGTGCTCGGTGGCGAGAGCTATGTCGCCCTCGCCGAGGGGCTGCAGATCGCCCTTTAGGCCTTGGGCGGTGCTCCGCGCGAGCACCGCAGCGATAGCCTCTCGGCTGTCAAAGTCTATGAAACGGAGCATGACGAGGTTGGAGATGACAGGCTGCAATGCAGGCTTTTAGCGGTGCCCGTTGATGATTTCGAGGGCAGGTTTGACCAGGGTGGAAGCGGGCAGGCGCTGGTAAGGCCCAAACTGACGGGCCGACCAATCACGTTTGAATCCGGTACTCGGGATGACCTTGAGGAGGGGCTAACGGAAATTGGCCTCAGCCTGAAGGCTGCCGCTTGGATCGCTGATAAGGTCCCCGAGTAAGTCACACGATTTTATGCTCTCGCATCAACGGCTGCCATATGGGTTGAGCGGATGGAGCTTGGTTGGGCATCGGCAGCACCTTAATGGCAGGTAAACGCCCCTGCCCTGTTCCATGTGCTCTGGTCATAGGTGGCTCAGTCTTCTTTGGGGTTCATCTCGACCCCCTTACGCCTTACATGCCGCTCATCCGTCGTGGCCTCCCGCGACGAGTTTCCTCCCTAAACTCGGCCACCACCAGGTGGCCTTTTTTCTCACTGCCGATGTGCGGTGCGGTGCGCTCGCGCTGGCTCGCATTTTGAGGTTGCGCCATGTTTCTGTCGGTCATTTTCTCAAGCATTCGTCGCTGGCTCCGCGCCCGTGAGACCGCCCATCAGCTCTATGCACTGACTGATAGGGAGCTTTCCGACATCGGCATGTCCCGGGCCGACATCTCGAGGGTGGCTCGCCAGGTACGATAAGGCGGGAGTACCTGATAGCCCCCTGAATTCAGGCGAGGCGCTAAGCAGAAGCATTGATGTTGCCCCTCTTGTCGCCATGCGGCCACGGGCCCGCCAGACCGGAGCGCAATCCCATCTATCTCCTCCGGCAGGTCACTGTTCGGATGGGGCCGCCGCAGGTGCATTTGGGCGCAATGGACCTGCCAGGGATCTCCTAAGAAAATCTCCTTACCTGCCAGTTGATTTGCTACTAAGCTACAGGCTCACATGTCCGCGCGCATTTTTGCTCGAACGAAGCGCAATCCGGAGCTCAATGATGGCCACGCTGTCGCCCAAAGACTACTTTGATCTCGCCTCCTGGACCTATACGAGCGGAATGCAGGGTCCTCTTGCAAGCACAACCCTCTCCCCCTTCCCTGTAACTGCGAACCATTACCAGTCACAGAACAATTATGATGCGTTTCGTGAGGAGTCCGGGTTTTACGGCGCCGCGTACATGGCCGGGACAGGCAGTGGCAGAGTAATCTTGATAGGTTTCGAAGGAACCAATGTCTCTATGCTCCCTGACCACCCGGAGTTCGCAGTTGCGCAGATTTTGGCAGATGCTGACCTATACTATGGCCGACTTCCCCAACTTCTCGATGATGCGCTAACGTTTACTCAGTCCGTCATTGATACCGCCCGCACGCAGGGAATACTCCTCGAAAACATCTTCATCACGGGGCATTCCCTTGGCGCCGCCGCTGCACAATACGTCGCCGCGCATACCGGCCTGGGAGGTGTCACGTATGGCGGGCCTGGCATCTCGTCAGATTACGTGCCGGATGACGCGGTCAGTGGCCTGACGAACTATGTCGAACGCGGAGACCCGGTTGGAAACTACACGAACGGCTTTCCTGCTCCGGTCGAAACCTATTTCCTCTATAGCGACAAGATTGAGCACTTCGGCACCCCAACCTATCTCGGAAATTATGAGGATGCGGCGCTCATCATCAGTGCGGGCCTCGCGTTTGCATCAACCAGCGATGAGGTGAGGGCAGCAGCACTGGCGACATTTTACGAGGCGGCCGAGGAGTACCATCTCCTGAACAAGTATCATTCCGATCTACCGTCCACGAGCGACGCCTACATACCGGAATGGATGTCGAGTTACACCGGGGAGGATCTCGCGCGAATCATTTCAGGCGTTCTCGGAGACGGAGAGGCTCTCGTCGACGACGTTCACTACTATGTCTCAAATCCGGATGTCTTCCATGCGCGACTGGACCCGGAGCAGCACTATGCAAAGTTCGGCGCCGAGGAAGGGCGAGATCCCAACGCCTTCTTATCCACCGTCGGCTATCTCGCCGTCACCCAGGATGAAGCAGCGGCAGGATTCGGTCCGATTGACCACTACAAGCAAAAGGGTTGGAAAGAGGGCGTCGATCCAGGCGCCAACTTCGACAACGAACGGTATCTCGCTGCGAACCCGGATGTGGAGGCTACCGGCGTCAACCCGCTTTCGCACTACCTCCAGTTCGGAAGGGCGGAGGGGCGGCAAGCCTACTCCGCCATCGGCAAGGCCTCCGATATCGCGACTGCAGGAGGATTCGACGCTCAATATTACCTGCTCGCGAATCCGGACGTCGCCAAAGCTGCGCTGACCTCAGGAGACGATACATTTGCCTTCGCGGCCGACCATTTCGAGCGATTTGGCTGGCACGAGCACCGCAATCCGAATGCTGTGTTCGACACCAAGACGTACCTGGCGGCCTACGCGGATGTTCAAGAAGCCGGGATCAACCCCCTGCAGCACTATATGGATTTCGGTTGGAAGGAAGGTCGTGACCCGTCTTCGAGCTTCGATACGACACAATATCTGGCATCCTACGCAGACGTGGCAGCAGCCCAGATCAACCCGATGATGCATTACCTGCGCTTTGGGGCGGTCGAGGGCCGAAACACCGACTGGGATGGCTTCCTCGGCTAGGACCGCGCCGGGGGTCAAAACCAGAAATTTGGCCCGGCAGCGTGAAGGAGATCCGCCCCAAGCCGTAGCGCGAGCTTGATGCCTTACAACTCGTCTGCTTCTTCGGTCTGCGGCTTGGCGCCACCTCGTTCCGTCACATTGATTCTCACTGTGTGGGCCTGAATGGTGCCTTCCGCGGATTTGACCTCATAGCGGACTTCGTCCGGCCCGGTATAGCCGCGGGCAGGCTGATAAAAGACACCCTGCACCGGCGCTTCGAGATTGGGGCAGTTCCTGACCCGGCTTGCCTTTACCTTCCCGCTGCGCACGGCCAGGGACCCGTGCTTGGGCGGAGTGAGTACCCTCACTTCCGGCGCAGGTCCTACAGAGCAATCTCTCTTGACGCTTCCATACAGCCCCAGGCGCAAGGTCTTTCCCGGAACGGCATCGGCGGCGCGGTAGACACTGTTGGTCTGTGCATGGCCGGCGACGCTTGAGAGGCAAAGGACCGCACCAGCAATCACACCGAACCGTCGCAAATATCCTGCCATTGTCACTCTCCTTCACCGAAACGGCTATTTGATACGCCCCATGAACTAAGGGTTAAACCAGGATTTTCCATGTCCTTGACCCGACCCGCTTCCTTCCTTGGCAACGGCTACGGCCTGATCAGGTCTCCGGCACATCGCGCCGCTTCCTTTCCCGTGGAGCCTGGCCCACGGCCCGGCGAGCGCCCTCCCCGCTCCTCAGCCCCGCCTGTGACAAGCCGACTGCCCAAAGAAGAAGGTTCAGTTCTAAAGCCGAGGCCATCGCATCGTACGGATATCGCTACAGCATCTGTGGTGTGACAGGCAGTCTACGGCCCCACCACAGTCGCGCGGAGTTGAAGCACCAGACCTTTGGACATTGGCTGCTCCCACAGCTTTTCGACCTGCCGCAGGCGCCAGATCCCGAACGTGTCCTGTCCTGGGTGACCGACCGCCCCTACCAGCCTGAGGTCCGCCCGCGCAACAGACGAAGGGCGCCCCAATGCCCATCGTCCGGCGGCTTCCTCCTCGCTTGACGAATACCTTGCGGCCACCTGAGCGGAGGACGGAATGCTGGCAGCCCGTCCCGGCACGAATTCGGCTGATTGTTCTGTCCCCTGGGCGGAGGAACAGGATTCCATGCCTTGCGGTGCCGAGCAGGTTTGGAAGGGAGTAACCCCCATGCAGAACGGCATGATCTGGCTCGCGAGTATAGGGCAAGACACGTGCTCACAGCCATTGTTCTCGGCATCGCCGCGGCCCTGCGCCGCCGGCGTCGCAGCTCTGACCGCTAGCCCCAACGCTCCCCCTTGCAGGAGAAAACTGGCGCGGGCGACGGGGCTCGAACCCGCGACCTCCGGCGTGACAGGCCGGCACTCTAACCGACTGAGCTACGCCCGCGTATCAGTTTGTTTGGAGCGGGCGAAGGGATTCGAACCCTCGACCCCAACCTTGGCAAGGTTGTGCTCTACCCCTGAGCTACACCCGCACGCTCACCCAGCAGCGCTCGGATATGGACGGCGAGCGACGCCCGTGAGAGCGCACTCCTAGAAGTCAATGGCCTGGCTGTCAAATCCCGATATCGGTTCCCAATGGCGCGACATGAAAGTCATCCGACGGGAATTGCAATCCGTCATGGCGGCTGCTTAGGCTCACTATCCCGTCCTTCGCAGTGATCCTCACCACTCAAAATTCCCGCATAAGCGGTATCCGCGTGCGTGTTGGGTACGAGGCGTCATAGCGCTCAAACGATAAGTGGTTTTCATGCTGCCGCCTTCCTGCGCCTCCATAAAGGTGTGTCGGCGCATTGCGCGCCAGAGATCCGCCGAGGCATTCCCGGCCCTCCAGTCTCCGGTATTAGACATGGGATGAGCGGATCTGATACGGAAGGCCAAGGTACAAAAAAAACACTCCTCGGGTCGATTGCCGATTCTCCCGAAAAAATAAGTGACACAGCAGTTCAAATGGCAGGCCATCCGCGGCCAGCGCTAATCTGTTGCGCCTTCAGTATTGTTCCCCGACGCTGTTGCAGGAGCCGGCGTCGTCCCAGACACAGACCGGTCCTCGCCGGTAGAATAGCGCTCTATGACTTTCGCAACGCGTTGACCATCACCAAGAACATGCGGGTTCGTCGCGTAGGGAGGCCAGGGATCTGCAGTATGGATCACACTGTTCCAAGCCTTGGAGTCACCTGCCGCAGAAGTGACAGTGTCACGATGTTTCATATAATCTGAGCAGGCGCAGAGGCCACTGAAGCATGAGAGCAGCGCGACGGCTTTGAGGCTGCGCCTACCGCTTGATAGTTTTCTTACTAACATGGCGCTTTTCCGGCGGCAGCTCGACGATGTGCCCATATGGTCCAATGATACCCGCTCCATTGGCGAAGCGCTCCTGCATATCCTCGTCAACCTCGAGCTTGCCAAGGAGAAAGAACTCCAGGTCATTGCTGGGTTTCGCAGAATCGAGCGGGGTCCGCAATGGCTGCCCGGGTCTCGCGGGCCTTACCAGGCGGGGGGTAACGATGATCACCAGGTCCGTTTCCTGCTCCTGAAAGGACGAGGATCGGAACAGAGCCCCAAGAACCGGTACCTGCCCCAGCCAGGGGACTTGGTCCTGGTTCTTCGTGTGCGTGCTCTGAAGCAAACCTGCCATTGCGAAGCTCTGGCCATCGCGGACCTCAATGATTGTGCTGGCGCGCCGCGTAATAAAAGAAGGAATCGAGATCAGCCCTGTGCTGACCCTGACGGATTCATCAATCTGACTGACCTCCGGCTCCAGCTTCAGATTGATCAATCCATTGTCGAGCACAACCGGTGTGAAATTCAGGCGAACACCATACTCCTTGTACTGCACGGTGATTTTGTTGTCTTCGGAGGCGATGGGAATTGGCACTTCGCCACCTGCCAGAAAGCTGGCCTTTTCGCCCGAGAGAGCAATGAGGTTCGGCTCGGCCAGACGGCGGGCAAGGCCCTTCTCCTCGAGCGCCTGCACCAGGATATCAGCGCTGATCCCGCCTCCGAGGACCTGAGCGATGAGAGTGCCAAACGGTGAGCTGCCACTTGGCAATGTGGAATTAAATCGGATGACGCCAGATGATGTGTCGGAATCAACGGCCCCGGTCGTGAACCCGCGTCCCCTCGACTCGTTCTCCCGTCGGGCGAACCAGCTTACTCCCAACTCGCGGCCGGCATTCCTGTTCGCTTCAATGAAACGGACTTCAAGCATGACCTGCTGACCGCCGCTGACGCGCAGCGCATTGATGACACTGTCTGCTCCATATTGTTCGGCGACCTCGAGGACCTTCCGAAGTGCCACGGCATCCGGAACAGTGCCGCTTAAACGAACGCGACCATTGATCGTCTCGACCCTAACGTTCCCGTTCGGAACGGCTTGCTGGATTGACAGTTCGAGGTCCGGCGTGTCAGCCCCGACTTCCACGTTCACTGTACCAAGCAGTGTGTCGTCATCCCCATAAACAGCAACATTCGTTCGCCCTTCAGCCTTTCCAAGGACATAGAAGGTACGGCCCGTTAGAGGAACAGCGGTCGCAATCTCGGGATCTCCAACGATGACCCTGCTGACATCGATAGCTGTTCTGGCTGTGAGAAACTGACCTTTGGCCACATTAATTCCGCCGGCGGCACGGCCATTGCTGAATCGAATGAGGCGCTCCTGCGCCTGAGTTGATGAACCCGAACAGACCGCGCCCAGAGCGACCAGTACTATGAATGCAAATATCGACCAGGAGTCGGTCACGGCTGCTCGGGAGCGTGACAGACCGTGCTTTAGTCTCATCGTGAGGATCCGTTCTATACTGACGACATGTTGCTTTACGTTGATCCCGGGGCCGGGTCTATTCAGCCGGATTGCCTAGCTCTATTAGATGTCGCTGGTCGTGGTTAACGAAGTTTAAACAAAAGCCACGTAGAAAATCTGACGCAAGCCGCATTTTTGACAACGGACTTAACATGCAGACAGAGACGCCTACCTCGGTCCTCACAGGTCTGCGGCTACTCGAGAGTCTTATGCTGCCCCGTACCTCCACGCGTTTTTATCGACGCAGGCCGCGGCACGTGATGCGCGACTACCCGTATCATTGGGCTACAGATTGCAAGCAACAGGTAGACAGACACCATACGCAGGGACAAGATTATGTGGGGATCTAAATGCGCGTGGACCGCGGGCTTTATAACTTGTGTCACTCTATCGCTCGCCGGCTGCAACAGCATCGCGAATGGTGGGCTTTCGAGTTTCGGTAACAGCGATTCAGGTGCCGCGTTGCCCGCGACCGTCAAGGACTATCCGGACGCTGAGGTCTTGTCTGTTGCAAAGAGGCAATTTGCCGAGGGAAATTTTGGCCACGCAGCCCGGTACTATGAACGGGCAGTGGAGGTAACGCCCAACCATCCGGAAGCCTGGCTTGGCCTTGCGGCCTCTTATGACCGTGTCCGACGCTTCGATCTGGCGGACCGCGCCTACCGTGAGGCTTCACGCTTCGTGAGTGATCGACCCGAATACTATAACAACATTGGTTATTCGTATCTCCTGCGGGGAGACGTCATCAAGGCCCGCAGCAATTTTTTGAGAGCCTATGAACTTGATCCTTCTAACATAACGGTGAACAACAACTTGGAATTGCTGCGAGATAATACGAGAAGTTCAGCACCAAGCTGATGTTTCAACTCTCGACAACTCCGGTGGCAGCTCAGTTCTAGAACCTATTCGCGAACCGTTTTTGAGACGACACGGGGGGCAGATCGCCCATCCTGCTAAGAGATCACGTCTAGATGCAAACAGGGACAAGCTGGACGAGCCAACTAGACCGTTTGGCTGAGCCGGGCACGGTGGCGCTCTAGACCATCAAGCTGAATGGACGGCGCTAGGCAGACCAGTCCTTAATTAGACAACACATACGACGAGCTTCGGTTCCAATCCGGTCCGAGGCCAGCGCTTGTGGGGCTGCCTCAGCTGGCAGCAGACCAGTTCACCAGATTGAGGAATAAGATACATGAAGTCGCTCATCACCCGTTTCATCAAGGATGAATCCGGCGCGACAGCCATCGAGTATGGCCTTATCGCCGGTCTCATGGCCGTTCTTGTTATTGCTGGGCTCCAAACCAATCTTGGGACCGCTTTCAAGCAGACGTTTACCGATATCGCCACGAGCATGGACGCCACGCCATAGCCCCTCTTTCTGTGGCCTACCGAAGGCTCAGGACGGAGGGATGAACATATCCCTCCGCTTTTTTGTCACGCAATCCGCAGCTCCAGCAGGCTCAAAGAACCCACTATGACGATTTCTGCGACAGCTGCGTATCTTGCGAGCCTGGGCTTCTTCTCGGCGACAATCTGGGCTGGTGCGATGGATCTCGTGACGATGAAGATCCGCAACGAAATCGTCTTGTTCCTTCTTGGAACCTATGCAGCACTGGCGCCATTGGCCGGCTTAGATCCTATCGCGATCGGATGGAGCGCTGCAGCGGCATCAGCTGTTCTGCTCTGCATGTTCATCTTCTTTGGCTTGGGCTGGATCGGTGGCGGTGATGCGAAGCTCGCGTCGGTCGTGGCTCTCTGGCTTGGTCCGGAGCACGTACCAACCTATCTCCTCTACACAGCCTTGTTCGGCGGCGCACTGACTCTCATTATACTTCAGTTCCGCCTGTTTGCGCTGCCAGGCTTCTGCCTCGATGTATTCTGGATCAGGCGCCTGCATGCAAAAGAAAGCGGGATACCTTACGGGCTCGCTATCGCTTCAGCCGCAGTCTTTGTCTTTCCTGACACATCTTGGATGATCATTGATATCTGACCGAACACTTGTGCCGCGACCTAATGTGACGATGAGGCTTTGAAATATGCTCCGCATCATCATTCTTTTCATTGCTATCAGTGCCGGCAGTCTCGCAGCATGGCTTGCGCTGTCAATCCAACCAGGTGGAGCAGCTCCCACGGCAGCAACTCAGGCCCCGGAGGTCCAGCAGGATGAAATCCTTGTTGCCTCAGGTGATCTTGCTCAGGGCCAAGCACTCGATGAGACCAAGCTTCGCTGGCAACCTTGGCCACAGGGAGCACTCAACCCTGGCTATGTTAGCCGTCGTGCTAGGCCCGATGCGCTAGCCTTTTTCAAAGGCGCGGTTGTACGCAATCACTTCGTGTCCGGTGAACCGATCCGGGAAGAAAAGCTTGCACGAGGATCCTCCGGGTTGCTGGCTACGCTGCTCCCGCCCGGGAAGCGAGCCGTTGCCATTCGAGTCTCGGCGGAGAGCACAGCAGGTGGCTTTGTTCTTCCGAACGACCGCGTGGACATCATCCAGACCATCAACAGGCAAGCCAATGGCCAAAATGACAACCTGAGCCGAACGTTGCTACGCAACATCCGGGTTCTGGCGGTCGATCAGAAGGCGGATGAGACCAAGAACGACGCGGTCGTGATTGGCAAAACGGTTACGCTCGAACTCAGTCCGTCCCAGACCGAAGTCATTGCGGCTGGCCAGGCCACCGGCTCTCTTTCGCTCGCACTTCGTTCGGTGGCTGACGCGGACGAGGAACCAATTACAAATCTGGAAACCACCAAGACCGTGAGAATCCTGCGTGCGGGACGCAGTGAGATCGTCCGCATTCAGTAGGCCTCCGCTCCACCCAAAAGGTATTACGCCGACAATGAGAGATCTGACCCCCGCACGGTCGAGCGGACAAGATGATTTCGAACGCCATCCGGATTCGCCGGGGCTGGAACAACTTGCGGCACCCGTTGTGTCGACATCAAGCGCAAAAGCCGAGATAACATTTAGCGACCGGCGACTGCGCGACACGGTGCGGATGCCGCGGATCACTATTCATGCCTTCTTCGATACTCCTGAGATTGGGGTCTCTATCCATAGTGCCGCTGCCGACCGACTGATGTCGCGGGTTAAGACGACGGTGCGCGGTGGTGGACTTGCCGCTGCAGTTGAGTTCTACCGTCAGTCCCCAACACCTAACCTAATCCTGGTTGAAAGCCGCTCGGCAGACAGCACATTTCTGAGCGAACTCGATAGCTTGGCCGAGGTTTGCGACGCGGGAACCAAGGTGATGGCGATTGGGCACACCAATGACATATCCTTCTATCGTGAGCTTATGAGACGAGGTGTCAGCGAATACCTTGTTGCTCCGACTGATCCGTTCTCTTTGATCCGTTCGATTTCAGACCTGTATGGCGAGACTACCTCAACGAAGCTCGGACAAATCTATGCCTTTGTCGGAGCTAAGGGAGGTGTTGGCTCGTCCGTCATCGCTCACAATGTTGCTTGGTCGATTGCGAGTCGGCTCAGTCTCGATGTGATCGTTGCAGATATGGACCTTCCGTTCGGAACAGCAAGCCTCGACTTCAACGTCGATCCGAGTTCAGGAATTGCGGAGGCTATCCAGGACGTCGGACGCCTTGACGAAGTTTTGCTTGATCGACTCCTGACGAAATGCAGTGATCACCTCAACCTGCTCTCTGCTCCAGCCAACCTCGAGGGATCCTACGATCTGGCCGAAGCGGCAATGGAACCACTGCTTGACCTTGCTCAGGCAACTGTTCCCTACCTCATACTAGACATGCCACATTTGTGGACGGCGTGGGCGAGGAAAACACTTTTGTCGGCCGACGAGATCGTGATCACGGCCACACCTGACCTTGCAAATCTTCGCAATACGAAAAGCCTTGTCGGATTCCTGCGCCAGGCTCGACCGAACGATCCGTTGCCGAGGCTCGTCCTAAACCAAGTTGGAGTGCCGAAGCGCCCAGAGATCAAGCCTCTGGATTTCGCCAAGGCTGTGCAATTGGACATTTCTGCGTGCGTTCCTTTCGATGCGAATTTGTTTGGCACAGCAGCCAACAACGGGCAGGTCATTGCCGACGTCTCAGCGCGTGCGGCCGCTCCAAAGATCATTGCGGGCCTTGCTGACGCTCTAACGGGACGCAGCGGCCAAAAGCGCCGCCGGCTTGGGATGCCGGATATGAACTCTCTGCTCGGAAGGATTTCGCGCCTGCCTTTCCCCTCCACAAAAGGTGTGCCGTAGCCGCCGTCACTATCGTGCAGGTTCACCGGCGCCGCTGGGGCTATGGTCCTTCGACCTGGCCCTGCGTCCCAGCTCCGACCGCACGCACTGGTGCGCACGACCCAATACAAGAAAATGTCTTCGGCTCTGCCCCGTGATAAACCGTCGTCAGCTGACGGCCCCCGGATGAAACACGGACCAAGAGGTTTGCGATCTCGCGCCCCCCCTCCCCTAGAACGATTAGATTGGTCGCACCCGTGGCTTTGCCGGTCAGAACAATGCTGCGCTCGTCGCTCAGTGTGCCATCGACAATGTCTGGATTGCCTATGATGATCGTCCGCGCGGGCGCAGACAACATCAGAACCTTTGCAAAGTCCAATCTGACCACCACTGATGCACCATTGTCCACTGCTGCAACATCGACACCCTCCGATCTTGTGAGCGTTTCCCGCGGCTTTCCATCAGCCCAGCACGGTGTAGACACGACGGCAAATGCAGGAACTGCGAGCGCCGCGAGCATTGCATAACGATTCATGGGTGGTCACTCTGATAGGCGGAAAGACTCACATTCCGCCCTGTTCTGCATTCTGTGCAATTAGGCCATATGGCCGAGGCAGGAGCGTCAGTGTCCTAGACCACAAGGCTGAGTGGACCCGAGTACTACCGGACTCGTATAAAAGAAAGGCTAATGTTGAGCTTTTCCGAAGCAGGATGCATCTAGTCGAAAGCCCATCGTGAAGCTGAGTTCGATCAGCATAATACGGTCTATGAGGATGCAGCGGATTTGGCGCGCACCCCAATTCAGGTCTTCGTAAGATACGCCGCCATGCGCGAGATGAGCGGTTCACCAAGTCGCATCCTGCCCCTCGGTTACCAGGATCGCATAAGCACAAACCGAGAGCGAAGAATAGCGATGTTTGGGAAGAGACGGACGCAGGACGAGGGATTGGGTGAGCGACAGGTAGATCAGCCTGCATCGTGGTCTCACCAAATAAGTCCGCCTCACTCCCCGGCCGACACTTCTCCCGTGGCCATCCAGTTCCATCGGGATAGCTCCATTATGGCGACGAGGACCGCAGCGTCCGCTTCAGTCGAGGCTTTGCCGGCTTGTCAGGCGACGTCCCGCAAGAGCAAGGAGTACTATGATCTTAAGACGCAGGTCTTTGCCGCTCTGATTGATGCGATCGACGTCTCTCAACTGTCTCGGATGGAAGCGCCCCAGGCTCGCGATGCGATCGGCGACATTGTCAATGACATCGTCACGATGAAGAAAATCGTCATGTCCGTGGCCGAGCAAGATGAATTGCTTCAGGATATCTGCAATGATGTTCTTGGTTATGGTCCTCTTGAACCGTTGCTGGCCCGGGACGACATCGCAGATATCATGGTCAACGGCGCCGATACCGTTTACATCGAAGTGGGCGGCAAGGTCCAGCGCACCGATATTCGGTTCCGGGACAACGCCCAATTGCTTCACATTTGCCAACGGATCGTGAGCCAGGTTGGCCGTCGGGTCGATGAATCCAGTCCAATCTGCGATGCTCGTTTGCCGGACGGCTCACGTGTCAACGTGATCGCATCGCCGCTTGCGATTGACGGGCCGACTCTCACGATCCGGAAGTTCAAGAAGGATAAGCTAACCCTCGACCAGCTCGTCAAGTTTGGTTCGATCACTCCGGAGGGTGCACAGGTTCTTCAGATCATCGGGCGCGTGCGCTGCAACGTCATCGTGTCCGGCGGAACAGGCTCCGGTAAGACGACACTCCTGAATTGCCTCACCCGATATATTGAGCCCGGCGAACGCATCATCACGTGTGAGGACGCGGCTGAGCTTCAGTTGCAGCAGCCTCATGTTGTACGGCTGGAGACCCGGCCGCCGAACATCGAAGGCGAAGGCCAAGTGACAATGCGGGATCTGATTAAGAACTGTCTGCGAATGCGGCCTGAGCGCATTATCGTCGGCGAAGTCCGCGGCGCGGAGGCTTTCGACCTCCTGCAGGCAATGAACACGGGCCATGACGGGTCCATGGGCACCTTGCATGCCAATTCACCGCGAGAAGCTCTGTCCCGAATGGAATCGATGATCACGATGGGCGGCTATTCTCTACCGTCGAAAACGATCCGGGAGATGATCACCGCATCCGTCGACGTAATTATCCAGGCTGCGCGCCTCAGAGATGGTTCACGCAGGATCACCCACATCACGGAGGTCCTTGGCCTTGAGGGTGACGTCATCATCACACAAGACCTGTTCGTCTATGACATCGCCGGTGAGGATGCCAAAGGCAACATCCTCGGCACTCATCGCTCCACAGGCGTTGGCCGACCCCGGTTTTGGGATCGGGCCCGATACTATGGAGAGGAAAAGCGCCTAGCAGCCGCGCTTGATGCGGCAGACCAATCAATCTTGTGATGTGAGGTTGACGAGAGCGCTCATGCTGGCACCTGATCTTGTTCCAATTGCAATCGCTTTGCTTACAGCGTCGTGCATCAGCGGGCTTGTTGTGGCGGTCTTCTACCCGCACATGACACGGGACTCCGAAAGTGCAAGGCGGTATGCTGCGATCGCGGCACGCGATCCAACAATCGATGGTCAAACGAGAGCCGAAGAGAGCCAACGCAAGCGTATGATCGAGAACGCGCTGCGGGAAATCGAAGATCGGAAGAAGATCAGACAGGGCTCAAAGCCGTCACTCATGAGCCGGATCCGCCAAGCTGGCCTGAGCTGGACCAAGTCAACTTACTACATGATTTCCGCGGCCGCCGGAGTGGCCTCGCTCCTGATCCCACACACTGCTTTTGGAGTGGGCTTATTGCCGGGGATCGGATTTGGCATCGCGGGCGGACTTCTCCTGCCCCACCTTTATGTCAGTGCCAAGCGCAATGCTCGCCTGAGGGCATTTGCTTCTGAGTTCCCGAACGCCGTCGATGTGATCGTCCGGGGCGTCAAAGCGGGATTGCCACTTGTCGATTGTCTCAGGATCATTTCGACCGAGGCTCAGGAGCCCGTTCGAAGCGAGTTCAGGACCGTGCTTGAGGATCAAACGATGGGAATGCCGATGGATCAGGCAGCTTATCGCCTTCCTGAACGGATTCCACTACCCGAAGCCAACTTCTTTGCAATCGTCATTGCGCTTCAAAGCCGCACGGGCGGTAGCCTATCCGAGGCGCTTGGCAATCTCTCGAAGGTCCTCCGCGAACGCAAGAAGATGCAGGCGAAGATCAAGGCCGTCAGCTCGGAAGCCAAATATTCTGCGGGGATCATTGGCTCACTGCCGATCATCGTCGGCGGTCTCGTCTATATCACGTCGCCGGATTATATTTCACTCCTGTTCACTACCTTTATCGGGAAGTTCGTGCTTGCGCTGTGTGCCTTCTGGATGACGATAGGCGCTCTCGTCATGCGCAAAATGATCAACTTTGATTTCTGAGCATCGCGATGGTTTTGAGCGCCTTAGCCAATGATCCCGAACTGCTCATAGCCGCATCCGCGGCCATCTCTGTCTTCTCGGCGGCGCTCCTCGTGGCCTGGCCTTATCTCGCTCGTGACCAGCTCAGCGCCCGTATGGCGCAGATCGCCAGCGAACGGGAGCGCATTCGCCTGAGGGAGCGCAGCCGACTGAACAGCCAGAGTCAGGCAGTTTCGCTTCGACAGGAGCCAAAGAGGCTGTTCAAGGAAATTGTTGATCGCTTCAATCTCGCCAAGGAGGCTGAAGGTGGAGAACTTACTCACACCCTCCGGATGGCAGGCTATCGTGGGCAGGGTCCGGTCGTGACCTTCCTCGCAGTCCGGCTGATTGCACCTGTGGTAATGTTTCTACTGGCACTGTTCTATGTTTTTGTGGTTCTGCGCCTTGAGCATACTTTCCTTGTAAAGCTAGGGATTGCTGTGGCAGCGGCTTGGTTGGGCTATTACGCGCCGCAGCTCTACGTAAAAAACCGAATCATCAAACGGCAGAATGCCATTCGCCGTGCATGGCCTGACGCGTTGGATCTCCTGCTCATATGTGTTGAGTGCGGCATGGGCATTGAAAGTGCATTCCGCAAAGTTGCAGAGGAAATCGGTTCTCAATCCTCCGAGCTCGCTGAGGAGCTCTCTCTGACCACAGCGGAGTTGTCCTATCTGCAGGACCGTCGAAGAGCGTACGAGAATTTGGGCGAGAGAACGGGCCTCGATGGTGTCAAAGGTGTCGTCACTAGCCTGATTCAATCGGAGAAGTACGGCACGCCCCTTGGCCAGTCCCTGCGCGTGCTGGCCCAGGAGAATCGGGATATACGCATGAGCGCAGCGGAAAAGAAAGCCGCAGCTCTTCCGCCGAAGCTGACAGTCCCAATGATCCTCTTTTTCCTTCCGGTCCTCTTTGCCATCATCATCACGCCAGCAGTGATCCAGTTCATGAGTGTGCAGTAGGAGTTCGAGACACATGCTCGGCCGTCGGTACTTCACGCATTTTCCAGCAGTTGCATCAGCATTACGCGCCCTTCGAGCCTCGATCCTGGGTTTCGTGCAAGACAGGAGCGGGAATGTCGCGGTGACTGCTGCTTTGGCCCTGCCGATCCTTCTCGGCGGGTCAGGACTGGGACTTGAGATCTCTTATTGGTACGCCACCCAGCGTTTGATGCAGAATGCTGCTGATTCCGCAGCCGTTGCGGCTGCGACAAATGCCGGGTCGACTTATATCAGTGAAGCCAATGCGGTGGCTTCCACTTACGGCTTTATCAACGGCAGCAACAATGTCGTCGTGACCGCAGTAGATAATGCTCTTTGCCCCTCCGGCAAGAGCGAGTGCTACAACGTCACGATCACTCAGTCCGTTCCCCTATTTCTGTCCCAGCTTGTTGGCTATAGCGGGACTGTATCGGTCAAAACGACGATAGGTGGAGAGACGATTACGAGCCGTCAGACGGCCTTGAGTGCAAGTGCCATAGCAATTCGAACGACATCACCACGCAAATACTGCGTGCTGGCCTTGGGCAGTAGTGGCGTGGAGCATGGCATCCGCACGAATGGTGCACCCAAATCGAGCCTGTCCGGCTGTGGTGTGATGTCGAATACGGCCGCGCGCTGTACGGGCCAGGGTCTCGATGCAGACTACGGTGACGCTGCGGGAAGCAATGATGGGTGCGGAGAGGAGCAGAGATCATCCGTACCCCCCGTCACCGATCCTTATGCAAGCCTGTCCTCGCAGATAGGCTTGGATCCTTGCGGCGGAACCTACCCCCAGATGCCTGACAACAAGGGTGATCCCGCCCTGCCAGCGACCAATCTTTGGCAGGGCGAGAAGAGCTTCGGTGCGACCCAGGTCGTATGTGGTGATTTGCAACTCACGGGGGACCTTGCAATCACCTCTCCAGCGGAAGGTACGGCTCTCGTCATCTGGAATGGTCGACTGAACACCAATGGCTTCAAGCTCACTGGCTCAGCACTGACTATTATCTTCGCCGGCAGCAGCACGGGGCCCTACATTCATGGTCCTGTTGGGGGAGGCACTCTTGACATCACGGCACCCACGAGCGGGCCGTGGAAAGGCGTGGCACTCTATCAGGCGCCCAACTTGACGACAGGTGTCGATATTTCTGATGCGGGCAACAGCCCGACCTGGAACATCACCGGACTTGTCTATCTGCCCCATGCAAATGTGACCTTCAGCGGTGCCGTTAACAAGTCAAGTACCGGAAACTCGTGCTTTGCTCTTGTGGTGGCGAATATCAGGGTGAATGGCACCGGTGCCATTCTGTCGAGGGGATCAGAATGTCCGGCAGCCGGCCTCGATTTACCGGCTGGCCCTGGCCGGGGCCAACTCATTGGCTGATGGGCTTGTCGATGTTCAGATGTGAGCCGAGATGCAAAGGGTCGGGGGAGCGGGCCGCCGCTGGATGCCGCCACCCTTGCAGCACCCGCCGCGAAAGGTACGGCTTATGGCGTGATTGTCGTGGCGTCGCCGGCATCGAGTTCGCCCTCGTTGCCGGGACATTGAGCGTCCTGATGTTGAATGTCGTTGAAATCGGCCGCTACGCCTATATCAGGATGCAAGTCGAGAATGCCGCTCAAGTCGGAGCACAGGCGGCATGGAGAGCATGCGACCAGACAAGACTTCCGGCCACCATCAACTGCCCCAACCTAAATGCCGCAGTGTTGGCGTCTATCGGGAGCACCTCCCTGGGAGACAGCATTAAGCTGCAGAATCCTCCGTCGGAGGGGTATTACTGCGTCACGAACGCGGATGTCCTGCAACGTGTGGCCGATGTCACGAACAGGCCAGCCGATTGCTCCGCTGTCGGAGAGGCGGGAGCCCAACCCGGAAACTATATCAAAATCGACGTGACTTACTCCTACAAACCATGGTTCCTTGATCTGACCGTGGCGCAACTTTTTGGCGACGGCATTACGGGAACCGCCTACATGCGACTGCTCTAGGAATGATGAGAGGCCGCATCAAGGGATTCCCAGGTGATGTGCGCGGTGCCACGGCCGTCGAGTTTGCGTTCGTGCTCCCGATACTTCTCGCGTTCGTTCTTGGCACTATCAATCTTTCGCTGTTCATTCTGACAACCGCCAGCTTGCATTATGCAGCTGAGAAGGGCGCCCGGTGCGGTGCCCTGAATGGAGCATGCCCTGAAAGTGAATTGAAGAGCTACTACTATGCGCCTGGGCCGGGTCCTACATTCACGCAGGATCCCGGTGCCGCTTGCGGCTATGCCATCACTGCGACAGTGCCGTTTCGGTTGAACGCCGTCATCTACCACAAGTCGATTACTCTGTCGGCGTCCTCGTGTTTTCCCTGATTGCCGCTCGAATCGACGCTGCTGTCAGGCTTGACATCACGATCCAGATCTTGGCAGCTTCTGCTTCAGACTGGAACCCCGCCACCGGATTGGCCGGCATGCCTTCGAAGATCAGCGATGACGACACGCGCAACGGACGCTGCCTTCTGCGCCTGGTCCAGTGATCCGGAGAGGCCAGTCCCGGTGGCGCAGGACTGCTCCAGAGCGATACAGGCATCGGCAAGTTCCGAGAAGCCTAAAAGCGCGGCCTGAGGGATGATCGCGTGAGCTGTCGAAGCGAGTGTCGTGTGGTCGATTGGACTGACAGGACTGCCCGGCAATGCGTGTTCCAGCTGTTCATCAAGCCGGGTGAGCCATTGCTCAACCAGATCAGGTCCAACCGCTGCTAGGAAGTCTTCAAAGTCTTTTGTGTTCAATGAAGCCATGCTCCGAACGGACGGCTCAATCGCTGGCTTGTCTTCAGGTTCGGTCCCAAGCCTCTCGCCGAGCACTTTGAGAAGATCTCTCCGTCTGGCCGGCTTGCACAGATAATCGCTAAATCCTGCCTCCTTGAACGTCCTGACCTGATCGGGGAGAGCATTCGCTGTCATGGCAATGATCGGGATTTCGCCGGCTGGAGGGCCCAACGCGCGGATAGCCCGGGTTGCAGTGATGCCATCCATTCCAGGCATCTGTATATCCATCAAGACGAGGTCGTACGGCTTCGCCTGAACCGCCGCGAGGGCCTCCTCGCCGTTGCACACGACCTCCACCGCATGACCAGCGGCCTCTAGAACCGTTCTGGCAAGCTCTTGATTGATGTCGATATCTTCCGCGAGCAGGATGCGTGCCGGCTTGACCGGTCCGAACTGTTCCGGCTCAGTCCATCTCTTCGGAGGTGCTTCTGCTAGAGGCAATGCAACCTGGACCCAGAATGTTGAGCCCTGCCCGTGCTCACTGATGACGCCGATCTCGCCTCCCATCAGTTCGATGAGGCGCTTTGAGATGGCAAGACCAAGGCCAGTTCCGCCGAACTCGCGCCGGATGGAGGGATCAACCTGCGAGAAGCGCTTAAACAGGCGGTCGAGTTTCTCTGGAGCGATCCCGATACCTGTGTCGGTGACAGCGATCCAGATGAGTTCGCCAGCAGGCGCCTTCCCCTTATACTCCACCCGCGTCTCGATATGCCCTTCTCTTGTAAACTTGACTGCATTGTTGAGAAGATTGAGCAGGATTTGACGGAGACGTGTCTCATCGCCCACAAGGAAGTCAGGAACGTTCGGGTTCAGAGAAATTTGAATTGGGACATTTTTCTTGCCAGCACCGCTGCGGACGATTGAGACCGTGTCATTGACGAGTTGCCTGAGTGAAAAGGTCTCCGCCTGCAATCTGACCTGCTCTGCCTCGATGCTTGAGAAATCCAGAATGTCATTGGCCACGGTCAGCAATGCTGAGCCCGCCACCTGGATGAGTTCGGCATAGCGACGCTCCTGTGGCCTGAGGTCCTGGTTGAGCAACTGCTCCGTGTATCCAATGATCCCGTTCAAAGGAGTGCGGATTTCATGGCTCATCGTTGCCATGAAGTCTGTCTTGGCGCTGTTGGCCTGTCTCGCACCACTGAGCGCTTCCTCCGCAAGATCACGTGCCCGCTTGAGCTCCCGCTCGCGGTCGGCCACTGCTTCCGCCATTCGGTCGAGCGTGCGTGCGAGGACCCGGACTTCGCCAGCGCCCTCATGAACCGGTCTAATGCTGAAGTTCCCCTGCTCCAGGGCTCCAGCAATGCGAGCCAAGTTGCGAAGGGGGCGAAAGATCAGAATTTCCGCACCGAGTGCCCCGAGCAGTACCGATCCAGCAATAATCAGGCTGATCAAGATTAGGCGGTAGCGGAGAGCCTCGTCGATCGCACCGATTGCAGAAGCCTTGTCAATCCCGACGGCGATCACAGCACCGGTTTCTGGGATTCCTCGGGTCGCGAAGACGCGCTCGACGCCGAGAAGGTCGAATGCGTCTGAGACGCCCGTGGGAGGAAGGAGCGCATTCTCGGCTGCGGTGTGGTCCCACAATCTCTTTCCGATGAGACCCGGAATTGACGGGTAATGTGCGACCAGAACCCCTGACGGATCAACGAGCAGGATGTTCAGGTCGGACGGTAACCTGCCGGTGCTGGACGGAAGATTGCGAAGAATTTGCGGATCGACACCAGCAAGCAGAATTCCTAGGACGCTCCCGTTCACATGAACCGGCAGAGCCGCGGTCATCCTCACAGCCTTCGTCTTGGGATCGAGGCTCGGACCGACTATAGTGAAATTTTTGGTGCGCAGGATCCGCTCGAGTTCGTCATGCTCACTCGCATCCGGCGCTGTCATTGCGGGCATAGCTGTACATATCACCTGGCCATCCGGACCCAGCAGGCGCAGCTCCGTCATCCAGCTGTGCAGCATCATGGAGCGCAACAGGAAGCGATCACAGGTGGAACCGCGCAGCCGAATCTCCGGCGCCAGTGCCAGATAGCCCAGAATGGATCGAGCCTCATTGATCCTGTGCTGCTGATCCTCGGCAATGTCGAAGGCGAGATATTCTGCCCGCTGCCGGATATTCTTGAGGGCGGTAGTGCGCTCGTTACCTGCAAACTGGACTAGGGCGCTGATCAGAGGAGCGAGCGTTGCTATCCCAATCAGAACGAAACGCCAGAGGAGGCTGCTGTGATGCAGCCACTCCGGGATCGCCGGTGAATGCGTCAGTAGGTTCTTGAGATCAAGCTTGCGGCCACTGCTCGGCATCTCCACCGTTTTCCACTCGACTACTGGCCGCTGAGAAGCACCCGCTGGCGGTTGGGGTATGGGCGAGCGCCGGCAACGGCTGCGGCAGCGCGGTTGTTCACCCCGAAATACCGGAAGATGGCGGCCATGTGAATTTTCACCGTGCCTTCGCTCAGCCGCAGAGCCAAGGCAATTTCCTTGTTAGTCTTGCCTTGGATCAAAAGATCAAGAACGTCCTTCTGGCGCGACGTCAGAACATGACCATTTCCGGCCGGCTCGGGAGCCAATGCTTCAACTGGCTCGGGAAGGCAGGGCTCGGCCCCAATACTGGAGATGTCCGCTAACGAAGGCGGCACGTAAATTCCACCTCCAAACACCATTGTCAGCGCGGCCGTCAGCTCGGAAATGCTCAAGCTCTTCAGCATGTAGCCGTGAACCCCCGCCTCGAGCGCCAGGAGAATGTCCCGCCGAGAGTTCGAGGCGGAAATCACGCCGACCCGGGCACTTGGAAAGCATTCCCGTACGGCCCTCAAGTTTGCCGGCGTTCTCATCCCTGGCATTGAGAGATCAAACAGAGCAGCCGACGCATTATCGTTCTCGGCCAAGAACTCAACAGCCTCATCGAAGGATGATGCTTCCTTGATTTCCGAGAATCCGAACTGACGAGTGAGTATCGCGCTTACGGCAATGCGGAAGTACGCGTCGTCATCAGCAACAAGGCCAATGCGCTTTCTCGCTTCCATTGGAAACCTCCTCTGCCGGTTACGATCTCATTATAGTAATTCAAAAGAGTTAACCCATTGCGCTAGCACCAGTTCGATTTGCGGCCGCTTTTTAACGATACAACATACGTAATTGTACACGCCTGCTGATACGGAACCCTCCATGTTGCCGCTACTCGCCGAACATTGCTGGCTTCGCTGTCACCATGATGGCGAGGAGACAGTGCGATTTGCTAGGATCTAATAGAACACACGCGAGCATAAGGTTCAGGTCTGGTCAGCGACGACGTATCAAGGTGCCGCAGATATTAACGTTATTGCATATAAGGAAATTAAGCGTTCCTGCACAATTATTGGATAGGCATTGCCATGGAGTGCCACCTATAGGGTTTAGCGTCGAAATCTTAGCCTTGAGGTTTCTGAGCGGCGCCTAAGGTGGCCCGAGCGCAGCTATGTCCGAGGGCGCGATGGCAGCGCGGCATCCCTTCCGGCCCAGGCTAGACCGTGGAAAGATCAATCGCTGGGTCCTGAGTAGTCAACCTCCAGCCTCAGCCGAACTTGGCTCGCGGGGACACCGATGGCTCGTGCAAGCGCATGCCGGGCATAGTCCAAAATTTCCCGGACGCTATGCGTCGCTGGGGCTTCAACAGCTATTTGTTCAGGGCTGCAATCCATTGCGGTCTCCCTCGGCTTCTCTGGATTGTCAGTTGGCAGCGTCGGCTGCGGCGGACTTGTAAACATGACGCCATAGTTCTTGCCGTTGGACCAGACTACGCGCGCCTTAAGCGATAGCTCCCGCCTCGGAATTTCCAGGTCGAATTCGTTCGGGACTTCGACCGGATGGGCAAAGGAGATCTGGGCTCCGGAGTCGGAGATGTTCCGTACGGTGCATTCAATGAGTGAGAAGCGGTTGTTGAATATAATTCGACCCTCAAGGAGAGTTCGTGTGCGCTTGTTCGACCGACGCCGTTCGGCCGAACTGCTTTCCTGTGCTTCAGACAATAGCAAACTCCCGTCGAAAAGCCTCGCCGAGTTCTAAAAATTCATCTACGCGCAAGCAGATCTTACGTTGGCCACCACGCCGATGGCAGTCAACCTCACTCGGCCTCTGGAAAGGCAGAACCACCTGCACCTGGGGGAACCAGCATTACCAAAACGTTAAGCAGAGCCAAAGCCCACACAGTTTGAGCAAGCACAAACTGCCGACACAGAGATGATTTTCCATAGCTTTCCTGTGCAACCAAGCATGCTAGTCCTTCGAGCGGTCGCTCACCGTTTGAGTACGTCACAGATTCAGCCAACCGCGGGATCAGACGTCACCATGTGCCTCTAAACGCGGTACGGCCTAAGGGTTTCCCGAACTGACATTTGTCCTGTGGCTTTCCAAAGACGATCGAGTATCGCAGCGCAGTTCTGGCACGCTGCCCCTGAAGAGATGATGACCTCGAGCGTCGGTCGCGAAAGATCTGCTTTGACATTCAGATCCCTTGATCGGCCAGAGCCTATCGCGGCTCAGGTCGGCAGTTTCTGACCTCGATCCGTCCTCACCAAATCTTTTGAACAGCGATCATGGGCAGGCTCTGTACCTCCGCCCAGGTTCCCGTGGGAGACAGGCCCAACAGCGGCTTTCCCGGCCCTTCCGCTCGCCTCCGAACTCCGGCGGGTCCGGTGGCCCACTCATGCGAATTTCGGCTCCTTCACAGAGATGATCGATCCGCCCATTGCCTGCGAGACTGGCTCGTTTCCCATCACGCCCCGGCTCCGGGCGCTGGGCGCTGGGCGTGGCGCCTGAGATGCTCGCTTCGCGGCGCCCGCAATACGGCAGGAGCCTTGATCAAGATGGCATCCATGAAACTGGCAAGCTCAACTCATCTGACGAGCAAGCTACGCACAAGCCTTTCAGTTCATATTGCGACCGTTGCCCAAACTGCGACGAGTGGAGCCACGATGAGCCTTTACGGAATTATGAAAGCTGGCGTTTCAGGCATGAACGCCCAATCGACCAAGCTTAGCACCGTCGCAGACAATATCCAGAACCAGAATACGGCTGGCTATAAGCGGGCATCCACCGAGTTCGCCTCCATGGTGATCGGCAGCAACAAGAACTCCTATAACGCAGGAGGCGTCACGACATCCATCAGGTACGCCATCGGCCAACAGGGACCCGTTCAATACACTTCTTCGGTTTACGATCTTGCTATCCAGGGTAACGGCTTCTTCGCTGTTCGCGATGCAGCCGGTTCAAATGCGATGACACGGGCCGGTGCCTTTGTACCGGTGACCACTCAAGCAGACGACGGCTCCGTTGTCACACGGCTGATGAACACGGCAGGGTATCAACTCCTGGGCCAGAAGCTTCCCGCGACCGGCCTGCCCGGCTCCATGGCAGAGATGGTTCCGGTCGAGTACAGCATGGCGGGCATGCAGGCCTCCGTATCGACGCAGGGTACGTTCAAGGCTAACCTGCCGAAATTGGCCGCCGATGGCGATGTCCTCACGTCCTCAATGGTCGTCTACGATCCTCTGGGCACTCCGATTACCCTCGAGATGTCGCTTGAGAAGACAGGGGCATCGACCTGGGAGCTCACCGTTCGCGACCGAGGCGATGCCACGCTGACGCCTCCGCGGGCGCCTAGCGACTTGACGACCTCGACCCTAACCTTCGACCCGAGCATCGGAGAGCTGACAGGTCCGGCTGATCCCCTCACCTTTAACGTTCCACACGCGACAGACGGCCCTGCCTCCCCGTTCAGCCTCAACCTCGAGGGCATGACCCAGCTCAGCGCCGACTTCACCCCGTACGAGACCACGGCCGACGGAAGTGGCGCGACCGCGATGGACAGCGTCGAGTTCGCCAGCGATGGCACTCTCTATTGTATCTATGCCGATGGAACCCGTGTTCCGACCTACCGGATCCCGCTTGCAAGCGTCGCCAGTCCGGATCGGCTGAGCGTGGAGTCCGGCAACGTCTTCTCCGAGACCCAGGAGTCCGGCCGTATTCAGTTTGGCATGCCCGAGAGCATCGGGTACGGATCGCTTCAGTCCGGTGCCCTCGAGGGGTCAAACGTTGATCTCGGCGCCGAGCTTGCCTCCATGATCGAGGCCCAAAGCGCCTACACGGCCAACTCGAAGATCTTCCAAGCCGGGTCTGAACTGATCGACGTGCTGGTAAATCTCAAGCGCTAGGATCTTCCTGAGAAGGGCGGGCTCATGATTTCACGCGCAGCGGCACAGATCCTCGCCGGCTTTGTCGAAGCCGAAGGAGGTACGGCCTCCCTTGCCGAGGATCCATCCTGCCCTTCCAACCTTTGCGGCATCGCGGGCAACAGGCCGTTCAAGGCCTTTGTCGTTGGCTCCCAAACAGGCGAGGGTTCGCACCGCTGGAAAATCTCCGTGCCCCTGCGGGTTTTAGACGATGACCTCGGCATCACCGTCCTAGGCGCCATCAAGTCATCGCCTATGGTGTGTACTTTCATTTTCATGCCAAGAGCTTTTCTGCGGATCCTCGGCCAACGGGAAGGCTCCTCCGTCTGGGTCGGATTGTCTGTCAATCCGTTCAAGGGGGGCTTTGTTACAGACGATCGCCCCTGGCCAATCATTCAGGAAACCGCTGCCGGCTTTCCACCTGAACCCGTTCCCTATGTCAGTGATCAGGGCGAAGTGCTGTTGCCGATCCGGTCCTCACGCCTTCAGTAGAAGTGGCGGGATGAAAGGTCGGGCATAGCGCGGCCAGGTGGGAGCATCCGAGCCTCCGCTCGACTTCCTGCTCCGCCCACTGAACGTGCTTGCCGCCCTTCCAATGACGGATCCGTAACGCTGCGCACCAAATTCCATTCTCACAGCCTGACGATCTGAGCGGGTCGGAACTCCACCGGTGCCGCAACCGACCATTTCGGCATAAAAAGGCCCCGCCAGCTTCGGCTGGCGGGGCCTTTCGAACCTGTATCAGAACAGCCTGGAAAGCCGCAGCCGGTTCGCAACATGCTTTGGGCGCTAAACCCAGAGGTCCCAATCCGGTCCGATAATGATTCGGCCCTCTTCAGCGCCGAATTTCAAGTAGTGCATCATTGGATCCACACCGGCTGCCGCCACATCAGGGTTGGTTTCCAGATAGGCCGCCGCATTCATCCAGACCGACGGATCCCGCCCCTCAGACCAGCCAAACCGCACATAGTGTTCGTAGGCACTGTCGAGTGCATCCTCCGCGACGGCTGCCGCGACGTCAGGATTGGCCTGAAGATACCAGTGCTCGTCGAACAGAGCGTTCGGATCGCGGCCCTCCTGGAGTCCGAAGCGCAGGAAGTGCTGATATCCCGACTCCAATGAGCCGCCTTCGACGGCTGCGGCGACATCCCGGTTCTGCGCAAGGTAGAACTTCTCATCGAAGGCGAAGCCGCTCTCCACGCCGAGAATGTCCTCGGGCGCATCCACCAGCTCCACCCGATCATTCACGCGGATGAGTTCGACGCTGTTGAGGGTCGATACGCCCATCGCGGTGCTGAGCGCGACAGATCCGTCCTGACCCCGGGCGAGCGACACATCCTGCCAATCGATGCTCAGCCAGGCAATGTCCACCCCGGCGTCGCCGTACAAGGCGTCGGTGCCCGCGCCGCCATTGAGGATGTCGCTGCCTTCGCCTCCATGCAGCACGTTGTCGGCACCGTTGCCACGGATGAGATCCCGGCCCGAGCTGCCGACGGCGTTCTCGATCAGCGAGCGCGGATCGTCCTGATAGCGCAGAGCATTGGCGATATTTCCGGGGGCATAATAGAGGATTTCCTCCTCCTGAGCGACGTCGGCCAACTGTGCGACGCTGAAGGTGGAGAACGCGCCCTGCCTCAGGTCGATGGAGACTCCGCCCGTGTAGTTGCTCAGGTCGTAGGTGTCGACACCGTCGCCGTCCCAGATCGTGCGGAAGATCTTGTTCTCGGTCGGCTGGCCCTGCCCGACGCCGTCGATGAACATTTCACCGGTCTCAGGGCTCCAGGTATAGACGGTGTCGCCGGCCTGCGCGTTGAAGTTGGCGCCATAGAGATGCTGCAGGGCGGCAATGTCATCCTGCATGTAGGTCTGCGGCTCGTTCAGCAGGTCACCGTGATAGTAATTCGGTGAGCCGGGATAGCCCCGATAGGTCATCAGGGACCACGCCTGCCCGTCATGATCGGGCGGCAGGGACTGTGTTCCGTAGCGCGGGGACGAAAGGCCGAACAATCCGCTGAGATCGGCCTCCGTGTAGTCGTCCATCCCATGCTTCAGCCCAAGTGCATGGCCGATCTCATGCATGATGGTCGCCCAACCCCAGTTGCCCATGGCCGGGGTGGTGTAATAGGGCTGACCTGTTTCACCGAACCAGACGTCGCCCGCCATGCCCTGCATCGCGGGGAACCCACCCTGAGCCGTGTCCACGGCCGCATTCGCGGTCTGGGCAAAGCGCAGGGTCGCGTGGTCCGTCGCGCTTTCTTCTATCTCGGTGAAGGTGAGCTCCGTAAAGGACGCAACGAGATCGAGCGCGGCGCGGACCGCCTCGACCTGCATGGCATTGAACGGATCAAGGTCGTTGTTCCGACCATCCAAATAATCTGTTCCGTAAAATGCGCCATCGGTGGGAAAACTGAACGTCAGGGCCTTTTCCGCCCATTTCGACCCGATCAGAACCGCGTCGATATCGCGGACGCCGCTGAAGTAATATGTCCCATCGTCGGATTGCTGGATGGGAAGGAGAGTTGAAAGGCTTTTGCCCGGATCGCTGGCTGCCGCCCACGACAAGGCCTGCTTCTGACAGATGATGCACACAATGCGCCCCCGATTGACCTGTTGTTCGCTGCACCGGCCTGAAAACCGGAGATTTAACCGAGGTTCAAAGGGCAGGCATCGAGCGAATCTTTTTTCCTATACAAGCGTATCGTTACCAGAACACGAAGGAGGATTGCGAATCTGGGCCGTGAGGCTTGCCGTCCCTCGCGTCCGGTGGACTGGCGAGCACCCCTCTTCCCCACCCTATGCCTGTCGGCTGGAAGCGGTTGTCCCGGTCAGCGACCGGGACCGATGGGCGGCTGCAATCAGCACCAGCCCTTCGGGTGCCCCTCGAGGCGCGGACCAAGGGCCTCTTCCGGATCGGGACATTCGCATCGGCTGTGACCGCTCGTCCCGGACCCTTCTGCCTGAACCCGGTTCAGGCCCGCTCCCCCAAGGGCGCCGGGCTCGTCATCGCCTGACCGTCGACGGCTTCGCCCGGCGCCGCCAGGCAATCCCGGAGCTGGCCGAGCGCGGTGGCCTCTCTCGCGCCCGCGATCCTTTCCGCGTGGGAAAGGACCTCCTCCGGGCCGAAGGCGGCTGCTCCGGCTTCACGGGCTGCGAGATACGCCGCACCGAGAAGGCGCTCGACCTGGGCCTGGAGGCGGAAGCTCTCCTTCCTGCGCGCCTGGTGCAGTTCCTTCATCTTCCGCTGGAGCGCTGCCTTCTGCTCGGACAGCTCCAAGAGTTCGGCTTCGATCTTGAGAATTCGCGACATGTTGGGACCTCCGGTTTTGGTCCCCACTCATTGTCACCAGGATCAAGAAAGAATCCCGATAAAATTTTTGGCCCCTCTTCGGGCGCTATGGTCCGGGGCCAAATACCGTCGCCGCCTCATCCGCAGGAGAGGCCTCATCGTACACGGGATCCTCGGCAAGAACCGTGTACTCACCCTGTGTCCGACCCGGTCTGCTGCCCAATCCTCCGGGAAGCGCCTGCGCCAAGAACGACAGCTCCAAGTTGACCTTCCACGCAGCCCACCCGCGGGCTGCGGCTGGTTCGCCTGCCACGCTATCGCGTATCACATCGATCAGGTCGTCATCGCCCGGTTGTGGAGCAGAGGAAGGCTCGGTAAGCCGGAGATGCCGGATCAGGTTGGAGATTGATCCGCCGCGCCGGACATGAGCATCGACCACGTTCCGCTTCCCGGCGAAACGCCGGTCCGCGTTGGATGTGAGGACCTCGACGAGATTGCGATAGCCGATCCGTGCGAGCGAGGTCGGACGAAAATCCCAGCCTGCCGCGTTACGCGGTCGCTCCTTGGCCCCTTGCGGCGAACCCTCCGGAACGGTCCCGACCCCGGACCTCTGTTCCCGCGCCTTGTCTTGCCTGGACTGTACCACCAGCCCATCGGACGTGACGGACACACCCTCCGGATTGGCCGCCCCGTCATTTGGTGTACGGATTGCCGTGGTGTGCCACCCCTTTGCCCGCGCGATTTCGTGGAGAACCAAGAGGGCTTCGTCGTCGGCAGGGCCGTCGACGAGGACGTGGTCTCCTCGGTCGATGAAAAGCGAACCGTCTCCGACCAGGATTGCGGTTTCCCCATCCAGCATTCGCACGTTGCGTACGCGTATCCAGGTGAGCGTGGCGATAATCCGGCCTATCTCCCCTTGCGTGAGAGGAGCGGGATCGGCCAGCGCGGCAGGGTCCGGCTCCAGACGTGGAAGGCTTCGGTAGAGTTCGCCCCGACGCGTGTGCAGTTCGCTCTTTCGCGCATCAAGATGTTGGCACTCGGCCTCGGCACGCTCCAATGCGCGCCGACCGGACCGCTGCATTTCGAGATTGGCGAGCAGGGCCTGAGCGGCGACCGTATCCGGCTTGCGGAAGACGGATCGCGGCAGCCGATCCTCAGGATAGGGCAGTCCCTGCTCCACGTTTGTCCGGGTCTCAAATTGAAGATCCATTCCGTGTCGTGCGGCGACCTTCGCGAGGGCCGCCGCCACGTGCCGCAAGGGCTGCCTCCCGCCCTCCGCCCGAAACCAGCGGTTCCAATCGCGGGCCTTCGTGCGGTCGAACCCCTCGCGACCAAGGGTACGGGTCGAGATCAGGCCATGCAGGTGGGGGTTTTCGCCGCCATCGCGCGCCGGTACGACATGCATGTCGATTTGGACGGCCAATCCGGCATTCTTGAAAAGATCGTAGACTTCCGTCACGACCTCACCGCTGAGGGTCACAGGCATGGCCCGAGGCCATTGGATATCCAGATAGCGCGCCTCCTGCGCGTCGTAGCGCCGCTCCATCGCGCCCGCCCGGCTCCAGAGAACGACCGGATTTTCGGCCCATTCGGGAGCTTGCGGCGGGGTCAGAAGCCATTGCCCGCGGTGTTCTCCCGGCTCCAGCCGGAACTCACGAACGATCCTCTGGAGATCGGGCGCAAGCCCTCCGGCCTGATAGGTGCTGCGCATCCGCGCCGTCCATCCCTTGGACCGGGACACCGGCCCATACTTGACGCGAACCTGAACCACTTTCGTCATTCCGCCCCCTGAGATCCCGACGCGCGATGTATTAGTGAATACGCGCACGCGCGCTGTCGTAGGGATGAGCTTATGGGTCCGGACGAAAGGAAGAAGGCCTTTTTGCGATGATCGCCCATTCAGCGGCGGCCGCGGACCGGAGTTGCTCGCACGGGGCTTCATAAGGCGCGGGGGCATCGCTGCGGCTGGTCCTCCAGGCCCGTATCACGTCCAAGACCTCCCGTCTCGGATCATGGATGTCCCGGGTGCGGCCAACGGTGTCGACGAGGCGTCGGCGTTGCCATGGTCGAGGCGATGTGAGGCAGCCGCCTGCCACCCGCCCTCTTTCCTCCCGGAGCGGAGGCCGCCTTTTCAAACGAGAGCAGCGCATATTCCGGGCGGCATTAGCTGGTGGGGCTCATCTGCCCTGGACCATCGGGAGAGGACATCCGGGCCAGGCCCGATTCCACGCTTCAGCCTCGTGCGGCTTCCAGCCGAAGGCCCGCCTCCGCCAGGCTGAAAGCATCGACGCGCAGCCGAATGCGTCGACAGGTTCCCGTCCTGCAGGCCTGAGCGAACGGGAAGCCGCGACACAGCCCCTTCGAGGCTGGAGGGTGGATCATTCCCGTTCTGAAGCACCGGGGCGGATGTTTGCGCCTCAACGCCCGTCCACCGATCTCAGCTGCAACGGCCGCGGGAAAGCCCGCGATCCACCCCTGCCTCGGGCTACCCCGTCGAATCGTCGGACCGGCTCAGATCCGCCAATCCCGGAGCAGCCACTTCGGTTTTCATCTCCGCCGCCCCCAACACCTTTACTCTTCGCGGAAGGCTCGTGTGAGGTGATCGGCGAGGGGTTTGGTGAGGTAGGAGAACACGGTGCGGTAGCCGGTCTGGATGAAGCCCTCCACCGGCATGCCGGGCACCAGCTTGGTCTCCCCC
>NZ_JBHSBQ010000037.1:0-42692 GCF_042650665.1 Microvirga sp. GCM10011540
AGTGAATGACACGTAAGGATCTGATGGCAATGTACGGACGGATTGGGCTCACCGTAGCGGCTTTCGCTCTCATAGCGGGCATTATCGCAGCACCCATCCTTCCAAAACTTGGATCACCCACCGTAGTCGCTTCTGCGCAGCACCAGGAACCGACACCACGCCTGCCAATCTCGCCAGTGGGCCTCCAGGTTGACTAGCGACACCGTCCGCCTGAGTCATCTTTGTGCCGCCTGCGGCTCGACGCGAGCGGTCGTAGCCTCGAAGCCCCATGACGGCTCAATCGTCTACTGCGCCGAATGCAATCAGGCTCATGGGTACCTCAGTGATATTCAACGGGAGCTGACGGAGAGAGCCAAAGCGGACGCACGCATTCTGGCGAACAGGATTTACCGGGACGGCCGAGGATCGGCACAAAGCAGGGGAAGGAAACGCCAGCAGGATTGAGCATCAGTGCGTCAGCGCCGGGTCAACCGCTTGCCTGCCTTCTCAAGTGGTCTGAGGCTGCGCTCTCAACTAGACCCCGGAGATGCTATGCACCTGTTCGGAGCCTGCGAACTGGGCATAGTCCGAGCACACCAGACACTTCCACTGCCGTCGAAGCCGTCTTCCTATGCTATGCTCATGACGAGGATGGCCGCCTGTCCACGCCATCAATCCGCATATTGGGGATACGTAAGACGGCATTAAGCCCGCAATCGTAGACTAAGCCTCGTCTTACGGGGCTACATGCCATGAATGGTGATGAGTTCGACGATGAGGCCCGCATTGTCATGGCCATCTACGCTGGGCAGATCCTGGTCTTTGCACTTGGTGCACTGTACGCATTCTAAGCGACAGAGTGACTGAAGCCCGACTTACCACACTCCTGTTAGTGATCTGCTGATCCGTGCGAGAGTTGTAGGAATCCAAGCCTTCAGAAGTGAGGGGCCGCGCCCGATCCTTGCTGAACCGTGTCGGCGACCCCTCTGGCCCATTTCTGCCCCATGGGAGCATCTCGGCTAAGGATCGCATGTGACGGGAATAGGGCATTGCTCCTGCGGGTGCTTCTTCCTTTCTGTGGAACCAAACGAGCCCAAAGGCGTTTTGGGAACTCTCCGGCCCTTTCTGCCCCTTCGGCCGGGACCTTGAGCGCCCCCTTTGTGGGGCGCTTATCTTTGTCTGGCATTCCTCCTGCCGGTCACGCGGTCCCTTGACGGAACTACGGGCAGCCAGTACAGTTGTAGCCATGCAAACCGTCATTTAGCCTCCAACCTTTCTTGCGGACGCGAAGGCGGCGGGACTGGATGACAATGAGCTTGTCGGGATAGTCGCGGCCATCGCCGCTAACCTGCAGATAGGGGACATCATCCCCGGCACCGGTGGGGCACGCAAGGTCCGGTTCGGAGGCAAGGGTAAGGGCAAGTCAGGTGGGTACCGGGTTATAACCTATTACGCCGCCGTGGACGTGCCCGTGTTCCTCTTGGCTTTGGTCAACAAAGGTCAACGTGCTGACATCAGCCAAGCCGATAGGAACGCTCTTCGTGAAATCCTCGGCACGCTTGCAGACGAGTATCGCGAGGGAGTGCGAAAGAAGCTAGGGCAGGCACGTTCCTAATTGTTCAATAAAGAGGGCAGGGGCCCGTGATGACACTAGGCAAACGACTCATTCAGGCAGCGGAGGAGGCTCGGACCATCGCACGCGGTGAGGCCGATCCGTCCACCTATAAGGTTCACGTTCCCGCTGATATCGACGTGAAGGCCATTCGCCAGAAGCTGGGAATGACGCAGGCTGAGTTTTCAGCCCGTTACGGCTTTCCGCTCGGCACTCTGCGCGATTGGGAGCAGGGCAAGGGGAAACCCGATACCTCGGCACGCATTCTGCTGCTGGTCATCTCTCGAGAACCGGAGGCAGTTGAGCGTGCCCTCCACGCGGCTTGACGTTTCTGACATCAACAGGAAACTGACATGACCAGAATGTCTTGGCCTACGCTCATAGGGCTCCTAGTCGCAGGACTGAGTAGCGACGCGTTCGCGGAACCGGGCCCCAAGGACAGGCAATGTATGAATGGGGAGGAGCGGATCGAGGGCGAGTGCCGGCCCATAACTCGAGGGCCTAAGAACAGAGGTGCCGGCGGAAATTAGAAACCTCGGGCGAACCTGCGCCGGTCATGCACATCGGCTGGGTGGACGAGCACGTGCAGGATCAGCCCCTGCATATCGACCACCAGATGGCGCTTACGGCCGCAGATCCGCTTACCACCGTCATAACCGCGCGCGCCGCCGGCCTCACTGGTACGGGCCGTCTGGCTGTCGATGATCGCCGCATGGGGCCCAGGGAGAGCAGAGCCAAAACCAGGCTGCGCTTCTTTACGGACGCTGTCTACTGACCATATCGGATGAGCCGGCGCGGCACGTCCTCCGGAAACCCACGGCGGCGACCGTAGCGCCGTCACAATCACCACTCGATGTGAGTGTTGCGTGGTTCGCTCTGATGATTGTTCCTCATGGACGCTATCTGAGGCCAGAACCCCGACCTGCCACCTGGAGCCATTCACGTCGTCGATGCGTCCGGCGTGCACGAACCGGCCGGTCGGCATTCCTTCGTCCAAGGTCGGCGATTGATCAGCGGTAACATTTTAGGGTGGGATACCCGCGCGCGCTCCTTGTAGGGCCAGCTCACGAACTCACCACCGCACAAAAAATCCAATTTTGCGAATTGTAGGTTGATGCTGAGCAGACTGCACTAACCGTACCACTTGCTCTTGAGGCGCAGCAGGCTAAAGCAAAGCGTGCCGCCCTTTCTCACATCAATCAGAAGATTGGCTACGTCGAGACGCTCGGTCCAGAAATCTGCCAGAGATCTAATTCTGTCGGCGCTCTGATTGGTCGAGGAGTCTGCGTAATCCAGATCTGGATCCTTGAGGAGCGTGGTTGTGACGTCCTCCATCAAAACAAGGCCGGGTGCATGTGAGCGCAGGGACTCATCATAGGCAGTTTTGCACGTAAAGGCAGCTCTGCCGCATCGGAGAATGATCTGGGCAGCCACCATGCGTCCATTCAAACGCAGCGCCACAACATGAGCAAGCCCGTGACGAGCCAGTCCGTCGATCATTGATCGGGTGAATGTTGCAGTTGCTTGCGACCTTTGTGAAAGAGCCGATCCGTGCCGCCCCTTCCACCCTGATGCTTCAAGCACTAGGAACTCCTCGAATGCACGACGCACTTCCTCAGGCGCGCGGTGGCAGACCACTTCCAGTTTCCCTTGCTCGCTGAGACGGCGCCGATACCGACGTAGTTCGCTTCGCCGTTGCGCCGAAAGAGAGTTCTTGAGATAGCTCGTGCCATCCAGAGCGGATTGCAGTTTGGGGCGGTTTAGGCGCCTCTGGACTATCGCGGGCGCATTGCGATCTTCAAGGATCTCTTCAAGGGCCCGGCCCACCGGCCCATCTGCGGTGAACTCGTTGGCACGCAGGATTTTTGGAAGATCAGGGCTGGCGGCAACAGCATCCAGCATGGCAGCAATGGCTTCGGATATAAACTCGGCATCGATCACTGGGGTGCTCAGGACCATCTGGCTGTCGACGGGACTGATCAGTACGCGAAGGGGCAGCTTACTGGACAGCCGGCCGACGGTCATTACCCAGGCACCGACGAGTTGTGGCGGTTGATCTGCGGTACAACTGCGCCAGGCCAGAATGACATGGACTGGCTTGTTTGCCATTTGCGCGGCTAGCGCAACGGCTGGGTGCATTGAGACGTTCGGTACCGCAGCCCGAGCAACCAAGTCATTCCAGGCATCCTCGAGAGCAGAAAACCGTTGTGCACTGGCAATCTCACAAACAATGGGTGGCCGGGCCGATTTTGAGAAGCGTTCAACCCCATTCTGATTCACGGCGGTAACTGCTGTCATGCGTGCCTCCGCAGTTTGGCGTCGCCAACTACCTAACCAAGGAAATTCCAACCCCGGTGTCGCTGAAACATGTGGTCGACATCCTCCATGATTGTACGAAGAATGTTAGATGTCTTTGCGGCAACATGGGCCTGAGATGGGCCGAGTATCGAAACTGAAATAACGGTGGCTGATCAGCTGCAAGGTCTATCGTCCGCTTTGCTGGATCACCCTCCATAGGGGGCAAAAGGTTAGGCGGGTCCGGGGCATCTTGGAAAGGGGATCGTTCATGATCTCGCGGTAGCCTTGCAGGTGGGTGCTTCGATTACGGCGGAACCTGTCCGCATGGTCATGGTGTCTCGACTCTTTTAGCTTGGTGCTCAATCGGAAGATTGGGACGGGAAAACCGTTGGTTCGTCACACGGCGCAAAGCTCTAGCGGCGTAGTCTGCCGCGACTAAGAGAGCCGGAGCCGGATCGTCCCAGCGCCAATGAGCATTGTGTATCCGATGTCCAGGCGGGTAGAAGCACCGACTCCCAAGGGCTCGAGCTGCAAGAAAATCGGTGAACTCGTCACGCCAGACATGCGCTGGATCGTACTGCAGGGGAGGTCTTGGCAACCCTGCGGCATCACAATACGCCATGTGGCAGAGGTTGACGCCACAGATCGCGGCGATCTCGACCTGCCTGTCACCTCGACCCACGGTGGGCTCCACCATGAGGAAACGGCCACTGCGCTCGTCGCGCTTGAACTCCATGCTGGCAAGACCCTGTGTGACGCCAGCATGCCGAAAGAACTGGATGGTCAGGTTCTCCAGCTCCTCGGCTACGTCAGGTGCGGGCCAGCAACTTGCAGTGAACCCGATCTGCGGTGGCCACGAGCGGCCCTTGCGGCCCGTAAAAGCGGCCTTTCCGGACGGTCCAAAGCAGCACAGCGAGAAGTAGATGGAGTCATTGGAGCCTTCGATCCACTCTTGGACAATCACTTCTGTGACATCAAGAATTTGCTCGCATAGCTGGCGAGCGTCTGCATGGCTCTCGGCCCGGTAGGCCTTCCTGAAGGAGCTGTCATAGGCCTGGGTGCGAAAGTTTGGCTTTACGCAAAGCGGAGGCTTGAGTTCGCTTAGTTGTCCCAGATCACCATGCCTCTGAAGATTGATGGTGGGCGGTACAGGAGATCCGCTTTCTTGGGCGAGCTGAAAGAACCGATCCTTGCGGCTCAAGTCTGAAAGCAAATCGTGCGATGGTAGAAGAAAGCTGAAATGTGGAGAGAGCTGATCGCGATACCGGGATATGGTCATCAATGGGCGATCATCTGCGCAAATGAGAACCCCTCCCTGGGGCATATCCCTCCGGAGGTGCAACAATTCCTCAACAAAGCGCTCACCTTCGAAGGTTGGAACCCGGAACGGACGTACATGGCGCGAGGCTGTCGCCACATCATGCTGGTCGGCACTGACGACCCTCACGCGATGACCGGCCCGGGCCAAGCTTCGAATGACGCCCAGGCCGTTCTGCTGGCCTCCGAGAACCACAGCCTCTGGTCCATCGTGCGTCCGAGTGAGGTCAGTTTTCGCAATCAAGGCGCAAGTCCTTACGCAATGCTTCGCAGGGCACTCATCGGAGGATGGCGCCTGAGCGAAAGCTTTATCGCAAAGAATTTAGCCCGTTATTGGGTCGAGCACAGGCCAATTGCTCCCTGTAATAGGGATAACTTACTAAGCATGAGGAGTACTTCCCCGGCGGATGGGCTAGATTTGTGAGGCAGCGCCTCTGGCCGCGAGGAGAGCACTCGCATTGTCGTTGCTTTGATAGAATAATGGAAGCATCGGAGCCCGCAAAGCAGCAGGCTGGATGCCGGACACGGAGGAAGGTCCGATCTGACCGAAAAACTTGCACCTGCTCTCCGAAAGACGCTGCCGTCAATTGCACAGGCGGCAGGGGCTCTTTTCTGGAGTCGTGACTTCCGGGATCCCGTCGCTCAATCCCTGTGCGCATGCTCAAGATGGTTAGACTTCTTTATGTAAAGCACGTGCTGAAAGCCTTCACTTCTGGTTCAAGCGCTACAACGGTGTTCACCCACAAGGCGCTCGGCTTTTGTTCCCCATGAGGTTGTCGCCTCACGTCAACCGGATGATCCTGTCCAATCGTTATTCCGGGCGACAATATAGGGGTATGCGGCCAGCATCGTCATTTGTCCTGGCAATGCTCCGCCGCTCTATTGGGCCTTCGAGAGGGGCGCCGTACCCAATGCCAGGCTTTCCTCGCGTTAGCAGGTATGCGCGGCCTGATATGATCCTGGTAGGCGGAGCGGAGCAGGATACGCGGCGATTGAAACAGCATCGGCATGGAGCCTCTGCGGACGAGGTGCAAATTGACGTACTCGTCCCGGCTCATGCGCCACTGGCTGTGCCATTCCATGTCGCTCATGTCGTTGAGTTCAATGAGATCAGACCTGGAAAATGCGTCCCCGATGAAGGCCGCATTCAAGAGGTTGCCTGGCCTGCAATCGGCATAGTTTTCATCGTAGGCTGTCTTTGGTAGAACGAGCGCGGCTCCACACCGGATACCCATTTCAGCGGCAACGAGGTGATTATTGACGCGCATCGTATGCCACTCCAGTTGTCCGCGAGTGGCGAGGTTCCTCACGAGAGCCTTGTAGAACTCGGTCGAGTCCGATTTGCTAGCGATAGCTGTTCCGTTTCTCCCTTTCCAACCCGAAGCCTCAAGAGCGAGAAACTCCTCCAGGAAATCCTCTTGAGCTGCGCTGCCCCGTTTCACCTCGAAACAGACCTGTCCACGGCTTTGAAGTTTCCTGTGGTAGCGCCCGAGATTTTTTCTCATGTTGCCGAGCGTCTTCAGGTAAGACTCATATTCTCCCTGAACATCGAGGAACGAATAAGAGTAGCGCCAGCCGCGATGAGCAAAGTAGCCGGGAACTCCTCCTCGGATTGCCGTCCAGAGAGGCGAATTCGAACGAACGGCCTTCATATCCAGCCCGACATGGCGCGGCTCCTCACGCGCGGCCTCCATGAGTAAAGCCTGAAGCGTCACTGCCGAGTGTTCCGGCGCCAACAGGACCTCACCAGATTGGGAGTGTTTGTCGAACGTTCGAAGGATTGGGTACTTCCTTCCTAGTATGGGATGAGGGGAGACGATGGCAGGCAACACGCCGACAAGCTCATCGCCGGAGTAGGCGAAGCTGCAGAACCACTGCTCATCCCCGGCAAGAGCATGGCGGAATGCAGCCTCGAACCAGCCGGACAACAGGTACGCGTTTCTCTGGGGTGCATGCCAGGCAAGGCGATCCCAGGCACCACAGTGCGGGTGCAGCGCATCGAACTCGCGAACGCTAACTGTTCTCAGCCCAGCCCGATGGAACTTGCGGGCGTCAGCGAGGCTCTCATGTTGGCGATCCTCAAGTGCCACAGCCTTCATTGCAGTTTCAACCTCTTCCTCGCAGCCGCTTATGACGCGGATGGCGCTCTGGTCTCACCCGCGTGAGGTGCTGGAGGGATGGTAGAGTGCCGCCTCCAGGGCAGGCTGCCTCATTGACCTCCAGAGCCCGTTCCGAACGCGGCGAAAGCATCCCTTTCCTCTGCTCTTCCCTAACCTCGCCTGCATGGGCATGACGCTTCAATCGTGGAGAATCCCTGCCAGATCATAGCACTGGAGCGTGGCGCGAATGGTTCTGAAACGGAGTACTACGGAAGTGTCCTTGAGCGGTGTTGAAGTTTCACGTGCCGCTAACCCTGATTTGATCGCGAGAGCGCTTATCGCAGCTCAGTAGGCACCACGTAATCTGCGTGAGGTTCACGAGTGCGCCAACAAGTGAGAACAGGATTATCGCAGCAAGGTCGCTGTTCCAGATGACCGTTCCGGCGGCGAGAGCGGCCGCCCGGAGCGCGACGACGGCAATCTCATAGGCGAGAAAATGACCCTGAAGCCCTAGGATCGGAATGACCTGGGCCGACGGAACCGCCGCAAACGCACAGTAGAACCAAAGCGCGAGCCAGCGTGCATACTCTCCCGCCTGCGTCCACTCAGCGCCGAAGACAACACCAAAGAGCCAGGGACCAAGAGCCATCATGATGCCGAAGGGAATCAGGCCGACGGCCGCAAGGCCTGCAGTCCCCTTCATCAGAAGCGGACGTAGCCGCTCGCCCCCATGACTGGCCTCCACAATTCGGGGTAAGAACACAGTTCCCACCGCTCCGGCGATGACGGTGATCGGTAGCGCAACGATGCGGCGCGCGAGGAGATAAAATCCTGCCGCAGATGGGCCGAACAGTGCTGCCAGCAGGAGTGAGGGAATGCTGTTGGAGACAACGTTCAGCCAGTCATTGGGGGCGCGAAAGAGAGGGAAGTCGCGGTACCGGTATGCGACCTCCTTGAGTGAAACATGGGGCGCTGGCTCGCCGGTCACACCTTCGTCGGTGTCTCGGCGGGAGAGCGTAGGACGCGCGCTGTTCCAAAGGAGGAAAAGCTCCAGCGCGTTTGCCAGGATCCCGAGTGCTATAAGGGCAGGTGCCGTTGCGAGAAAGAGGCCGGTAACGGTTCGTGTCCCGTTGCTTGCGATGGCGCCCACTACGGTGATGTGCGAAATGGCCTTGAACTGCTTCCTGCGGTAGAGCCAGTGGTTGGTTGGCTCAATGAGGGCCGAAAGCAAAATCGAGAGGGGCACAAGCAACAGCAAAGTCGATGCCGCTGTGAACCCGACGGCATCGGCGATGGTCTGGTGGAATAGGCCGATGCCAGCCGCTGACAGCAGAGAAACAGAAAGTCCAATGAGTGCCGACAGCCGGAACAGTGCGCGAGCCTCGCTATCGGATGCAGGCAGTACGATTGCCGAGCCATAGGTCAGGTTCGCGATGGGAGATATGATCGAGACGACGGCCATAAATATCCCGAGAGCGCCGAAGGCTTCAGGGCCATAGAGGCGGGTTATCAGGGGAGAAAAGGCGATTGTGATCAGTTGCGCGGCAGCGGTGCCGCCAGCCACCAAGGTAACGCTCCGGAGGAAGGGATGAGACAGCAGGCTGCTGATCCACTCTGGCAATTTCAGAAAGGAACCTCCAGGGGTGGTCTCATGGGCAAGCCGGTCGCCTGAGGCGTTGTTTGTAGCCGGCACTCCAGCATATCCGACCTTGATGTTGCCCTGAAAAGCACGGCGCCAGCCCATCAGCCGTTTCCGTGCCTCTCCCATCCAGCGCGACATTTAACCTCCACGAATGGACGTTGGGCGATCACACTCTCGGTCGTCACCCAGGAGCCGAGTGCCGGCTGATCGAAAGTGATGATGGTCTGTCAGCATGTCACTGGCTGAACCGTTTGGCACCAAGCTTTGGCCTTCTAGCAAGCAGGGCTAAGGGATCCTCTTGCAGGTCATTATAGCTCCCTGATGGGGTTGCTGTAGGCTTTCAAGAGGGGTTACTCCATGCGCGCAGGGCGAGCCGAGCCACGGCTGCCGAAGTCTGTTCGCGTTATGCAGTTCGAGGCTGGGACAGCGTTTGCTCGATCTCCAGCCTGCACGGCAGCTGAAAAGAGGCACCCAGTCACCCTAGGGGCCGGTGGCACCAGACAGGGCCGATCTTTGTTCCACGGTGCTTCGGCAGGGAAGCGGGGCAAAAAGGTTACCTCAGAGCAGAGGTGTACGTGGCGGCCCCCTCCGAGGGCTGTCCCTTTCAGTGGGTGGTCGGGCCCGGTTGCACGTCAGACTGCAGGGGAGCCGTCGAGGATCATCTTGCGCGGCCACTCGCAATGATCGGTCCGACTCAACGGTGAATGATCATTCCTGATAGTGTCCGCTTCCAGGGACTACTCCTCCCAAACGGCAAGGGCCTCCTGGATGCACCGGCACCAAGGTGTCGGATCTTTTGCCGTTTGGCCCGTGCCCCCGTCGATGATCGTCTTTGGTTTTGATCTCGGCGCAAGCTTCATGCGCCGGCCCCATATTGTCGAGGTCATCCAGGCCGCCCAGTTCCAGGGCGCGGACGTGCTCCGCGATCCATCGCTCCCGTGCGCCATCAATCTTGCGATGGCAGAGGACGCAGCGGCCGCCCGTTCTCTCCCACACCTGAAGCCTCCGGTGCGGTGTGAGTTTCCGGCGGTTTGTCGTACCCACATCATCAATCTGGACGAACGACATGAGCTCTCTCCTTCACGACCCGGATGATGACGAGTGGCGATCATTCTTCCGACCTCGTTCAATGTCGTGATCGAGGGCATCAGCAAGGCGCTGAAACAGGTTCTCCCATTCGATCCGCAAGGTTTCCCAGGACGCGATGAGGCTCGCAAGCTGGCGTTCGCGGTCAGTATCGGCAGGGATGAGGCGCACTCGCATACCGAGTGAGGCGACAGTCGGGACACCTGCCGGAGAGGAGGGACCCCGAGACGGCACTTTGCCATGCGGTGCTCGCGTCATTGGGTGTGCTCCCTGTCGTTCAAGGAAAGACAGCCGTCGATAACTCCAGACACTTGCCGACGAACGCGATTGTTGCGGCACAGGCAGGATTGCCTGACGCGGGGCGGATTTGCTCAGCCGAATGAGCGCCCATGGCTTCCTTGATTTTCCATTCCGGCTTGCGCTGGGTGCGAACCGGCGCGCGCCCAGCACCCGAGCGCAGACAAACATGCTGAACTGAGGCCGATTTCGCCTGCTTGCGCCCATGACGGGGCGAGGGTGAAACGTTCCGGCGCGGTGCGAGGCCTCGGCGAGAGGGCCGTATGGACGCCAGACAGCATGAACGGATGGGTGGATCCTTCTCAGGTGGCCAATCCACCTAACTGACAGGCTATTCAGATAATAACGGGGCATGATCTCACCATCAACCCTGTTGACGTATAATAAATGTACCAGAGTTATAATCAATAATCAAGAATTTTTGGTATAAAAGGCATAAAAACATACCAAATTACTTTGAGCTTGATCTTAATTACATTTGAACGCCATAAACTGGTTTGTGTTGCCGCCGCTTTTCTCTATGCTTCGGGCCTTGGCTGGCTGCAGCAAGTGACCTCGCCACCGCGTCGACCGTCTCGGCGTCAACGACCTGTGCATTTGAGGAGAAGGACGAGAAAACCCTTAACGGGGGACTGTCATCCGTCACGCTTTTATCGAGACTTTCGAGCGGTTTGATCTCTTGTTGTCCCAGAGCAACAGTGGCGGCCATGGCATCCGTGTGCGGCCCTGTCTCCAGCTGTCGCCCGCCGGATCGTTCAAGGTTTGAACATGCCCACTGGAAGTGGACATTGCGTTGCCGCACCCAAGGAGTATCAGCCGCCTGAAGCGATGATGTCCTCTCACCCTCTCCATAGGATGCAGTGCGAGACGGGGTGATGAGAATTGCTGCCGCTGCCGCACGTGCGCCCGGATGTCTCACCCAGTCATCACAGGATAGCGTTTGGAGAGAACGGTGATTATCGTCATGTTCATGATATGTTCTCAACGATGAGAGTGGGTTGAACCCGACACGGCTCGACCGTTAGCCCTGCGACTCGAGATGTCGAGCGCGCGCCCAGCAAGAGAGGATGTGTTTCATCAATGTCCAGTCAGTCCAAGGTGCCCACCCCCTCCTTGTCCGGACAGGATGCTGTCCTGACCGCCCCCGAGTTTCACGTCCTCCCCCGCGATCTCGGATCTTTCTTCGCACAGCGGCCCCTTATTCAAGGCGAGCGGCAGGAGGAGTATGATGCTCTCCTGGCCAAGGTGACGGCAGCCGTTGCTCCCACTGACATTGTTGAGGCGGTTTGGGTCAAGGATGTGGTCGATCTGATCTGGGAGGCGCAACGCCTGCGGCGTCTAAGGGCAAGCCTGCTCATGCTGGCCCGTAAGGAGGCCGTCCTGTGGCTCCTCGGACCCCAACACCTGCGGACGAGAAACGAGGCACACGTGTCCTTGGTGGAGGGGTGGCTCGCGGGCGACAGGGCGGCCAGCCAGAGGCTGGAGAGTCTTCTAGCGGAGCATGGCCTCGATCTTGAGTCGATCATGGCGCAGGCCCTGGCGAGCAGGCTTCGTCAGGTGGAGCGGATCGATCAGATGATCGCCAGCGCCGATGCCCGCCGCGCCAGAGTGCTTGTCGAGCTCGAACGTCGCCGTGAGGCACTCGCGCGCCGTCTTCGCATGGCGTCTGCTGGGATCACGGAGATCGCGTAACGCCTCCTCTGGTCCCCACCAACCCTTGTCCGACGATGTCGTCCTCTCGCAAACAGGCCGCCAATCAGAGGAACGCCCAGCGCAGCACGGGACCGCGCACGAGCGCCGGCAAGTCGCGCGCGCGCCTGAATGCCTTCAAGCATGGTCTTGCCATCCCGGCCGGCGCCCTTTCCGAGTTTGCCTCAGAGGTGGCGCAGGTGGCACATGCGATCATCGGAGAGGCGGCTTCTGATCCCGTGCTCGGCGCGGCCGCAGCCCGCGTTGCGGAGGCAAGCATCGACGTGCTTCGCGCCCGTCGCGCCAAGACGGCTCTGCTCGAACGCCTGACGCATGATCCGGCGCTTCAGTCCACTCCAGCCGAATTGCCGCTGCCTGTAACCCCGGCGCGGCCACGGTACTCAAGAGCGGCCCACGCCCAGGCCATTCGCGACGGAACGGAGGAGCAGTGGCTCGATGCCTATTTCGCTGCCAAGGCGGCAGGCGCCAACCAGCGCAAGCAGGCCAAGCAGCAGGCCTCTCTCTGGGATCAACTCAGCAAGCTTGACCGTTATGAGCGGCGCGCGCTGTCCCGCCGCGACAGGGCCATCCAGGCCTTCGATGAGGCATGCGCCACCGCGTGCCACCTCCCAGCCCGCCCCTCCGCCTTGGTTTGGCAGAACGAACCCAAAACGCTGTGACCGCTGCCGCTGTGCGCCGGCCAGTCTCCCACGTGTGGTTTTCAAACCGACGAATGGCGGCAGGGGGCGCTCATGGACTGGTTCCCACAAGGGCCTCGACTGGTTTTCCGCGGTAGCGGATCAGGAGAGGCACCGTGAGGGTCATCGGGTGCGAGATGCCGTGCTCCCACAGGCCATCCTCTCCCCAGCAATCGCCGTGGTCGGCACACAACAGGATCGTCGCCCCGGCGAAGCGGTCGAGAAGCGGGGCCAGGAGGCGATCCACATATTCGCAGCACAGCCGCTGCCGTTCACGACAATCCGCTGACCGGTCGATCGTCTGGAACGGAACGCAAGGATTGTCCGATGCGTCCCAAGGAGCCCCCTCGAAATGGTAAGGGACATGGGTTTCGCCGATGTTCAGAAACAAAAACACATCGCGCGGATCGGCAGTCGCCAGTTTTTCGTCAACCCAGGCGAGCTGCCGGCGCAAGCCTCGATGGCCGACAAAGGTGAAATCCTCAAAACTTCCCGTCAGCTTCTTGGATACAGGGGTTTCTGGATCGAACCAGCCCATTGCGGCGGTTCCAATAGTGCGATAGCCGAGGTTCCGGAATCCATCGACGATGTCTGCTCCCGATAGCTCGAAACCGGGTGGAGCATGTCCGGCGGATCCGGCTCGGCTCAATCGGAAGAGGCGGGCGAATTTCGGATTGATGAAGGGCGCGGCAATCGATGGTGTTCCCGGTGTAAACCCGATGAACATTGCCGCATGGGAGCCATAGGTGAAATGCGATGGTGCCTGTGCGCAGAAGAGGTTTGATACAGCCTTCATCGCAGGGGCTCGGGCCGCCACAAACGTATCGAAGCGGCAGGAGTCCAAGGTGATGAACAGGACGCTATTTGAAGTTATTGTCATTCTGATCTCTGTCTGCTCCGACTGCCGGCTCTCGGCTGCCCCTTACTAGAGCGGCTTGATTGCCTCAAGCTCCTGCATTTGCTCCGGTGTCGCTTGGGAATAAATGGTGTATAGAAAACAATGTAGAGTGAGAGGTCCTAGGAGGCGCGAGTTTTGCGCAAAGGCGGGGCCTTTAGCTCTACGGGGCATGCTCCTCAGGCATGATTGTGCCGCCGGTGAGAAAAGATAGAATCCGCATCCATCCGTTCTCGCCGGCGGCCCTCTCTCGGATGCGGCCTAGTCGAGAGCCGTAGATTTTCCTGTGCCACTGAACTTCTCTCAACGAGGTCAACCAGCATGTCGGAGGACACAGTAGGGACAACTACCGATGGTTGCGACAAGAAACACAATTCCATTCTATGAGATCTAAACCCGTACGGGGCGATGAGGATGGTTCTTTCATTTATCGTTAATGCACGGTGAGCGCCCTTGTCGCCCTCTATTGGCCCCTCTATAAACTTTGCTGCAAGCCGTACCAGCCGGTCCGAGACCTACGGTTAACAGTGGCCAAAAGGTGACAGCCTCGACTGTTTTGTATTGGGTGGGCTTGTCGGACTTGGAACGGCATGCATAACTCGGCGTTGCGGATTCTACCCCCGATGCGCAGGTATTTGCGACCTTCGTGTTGGGGCGAATTTCGACTGTAACATCCAGCCCGACTTAGAGCGGGACTCAGGAGAAAGAACGGATGGCTACTTACGTTTTCGACGGCACGCAGAACGTGTCCATCGAGTTTGATCCCGCCGTGGATACGCTCGTCCTCAACGTTGATCTCGCTAACATCGCGAACGTTGCCGACACGGCTGCAGGTGTGCAGCTGACCACTACGTCCGGCGCGGTGCTCACCTTGTTCGACCTCGACATCGACGACCTCGTGGCCGCCGATGTCGTCGGCAACGGTTACGCCGTTGAGTTCGCGGCCGCAGCTGGCGGCGCTATCACGGTTCTCGCTGGCGATGCTCTGGTCGTGGGCGCAGAGGGCGTCGACACGATCGACGTGACCGGCGCTGAGAACGTCGTTGTGTTCGGCCACGAGGCTGACGATGTCATCACCGGTGACGCCGACAATGAAGATGCTCGCATCTACGCCGGCCAGGGCAACGATACGGTCACCGGTATCGGTGCTGGTTCGCTCGTTGCCGGTGGCCTCGGCATTGATACCATCGATGTTTCAGCGGCTGGCGAGGGCGGCGTGACCGTCTACGGCGGCAACGGTCAGGCTGACCTGCTCGACTCCGGCGATGCAGTTCTCGGCTCCACCTTCGCCGACTCCCTCTACGGCAATGCCGGCGATGACTACCTCGAGGGCAACGGCGGTGAGGACATCGTCCACGGCGGCGCCGGCAACGACACTGTTCTTGGCGGCGAGGGCGCGACCCTCTACGGCGGCGCTGGCGACGACTACATCGACGGCAACGTCAACGCTCCGGTCGTTGGCGCTGACGGCGTTGTTATCTATGGCGGCAACGGCATTGCGGCTGCTGAAGACGGCGATGATGACATCTTCGGCACGGCTGGCGATGACACCATCTACGGCAACGGCGGCAACGACGCCATTGATGCCGATCAGGGTGGCGTGGATCTGATCCACTCCGGCGCTGGTGACGACGTGATTGTCGACTTCGCTGAGGGCTCCCTCGTCATGGGCGGCCGCGGTGAGGACGTGATCGGTGCTGCTCTCACGGTCACCGGTGAAGGCGTGACCATCTATGGTGGTAACGAAGCCGCTGACATCTCGGACAACAACGACTGGATCATCGGCAGCGGTGGCGATGACACCATCTTCGGTAACGGCGGCGATGATATCATCCTTGCTTCGGCCGACAGCGTGGTGTTCGGCGGCCAGGGCAATGACACTCTGGTGGCAGGTGAAGGCAATGTCGTCCTGACGGGCGGTATTGGCGACGACACCTTCGCGGTTCGCACGGAGGTTCAGGCTACGGCTGACAACTACGTGACGGCCACGGACTTCTCGGATGGAGAGGATCTGCTGGACTTCGGTGGAGATGTCACTGGCGTCGCCTCGGTTGGTCAGCCTGCTTCCACCACCGAGACCGGCATCATCAATGCCCTCGGCGCGGTGGCGACCGGCAGCATTGCGGCGGTCCTGGAGATCGAGTCCGGCGACAATGCCGGCACCTGGGTTGGTGTCGAGGACGCGGATGGCGATCTGCAGGTGATTAAGCTCGAGAACTTCACGGGCACGATCACCACGGCTGACTTCGTGGCTGGAGCCGACTCGTTCGATGAGGCGACCTTCCTCACCGACTTCGACACCGCCGTCACGGACGCGTTTGACCTGGCGCCGCTGGTCTCCCCGTTCGTCGTTGTTGGCCCGTAACTGGGAAACGACTGCTTCAAGAAAGGGCGGCTTCGGCCGCCCTTTTTCTTTGAGCGACTAGCACTACTTTGGCACCTTCATCGGTGGGTCCAGGGTGAAGCGAGTCTTATGAGACCTGTGCGTGGGTGGTCAAATCGCGGTCGTGATGACCGTGAGGGAAGTCCCCCACGTCGCTTTCCGAGACTGGCAATGTTGACAACCAATGCTCCCGTTGGGGATGTCTGAAGGCACACTTCGCCCCTGATCACGCAGCCTCCGGTATCAGGATCACCGCCATGCGCTTTAGGTTGTAGGCGATAGCGGTCAATCTGACCTGCAGGGCCGCTTTCGCTAATCCTGTCCAGCGCATACGTCGGAGCCCATAGCTGCGCTTCCAGGTGCCAAAGATCTTTTCGATCCGGCAGCGCACATGCTGGACTTGATGGTTCCACACCCGCAGCTTGCGTAAGGCATGGCCCCCGGGCTGGCCCCACACGCCTGTCTGGACCACGCGTGGGCATCCGCCTTTGCTCTGCACGGCAGAGGCAAAGGCTGTTCCGCGGTAGGCGCTGTCGGCATAAACATCGCCAGGGTGATCCGGCAGGACCACGCCGCCAGCGCGCCCGTCGTTGACGTTGCCGGGTGTGACGGTCAATTCCTCCACGAGGGCCGTGTCGGCGTCGGCCGCCACATGCGCTTTGAAGCCATGGATCGCCTTGCGCCGCTTGTGCCCCGCCCAGGCAGCCTCCTCATCCCGGTGGGTGGCCGAAGCGATCACGGTTGCATCGACCAACGTGCCCTTCTTGATAGTGATGGCTTGGGCTTTGAGCTGGCGCGTCACCTCATCGAACAGCACCTTGTCAAGCGAGCGCCCCACCAGCTCCCGCCGGAAACGCACGAAGGCGGTGCGCTCTGGCGTAGGCTCATGGGCGGCGAACCCGCAGAAGCGCCGGAATGAGGCGCGGTCTTCCAGCGCTTCGGCCAACTTCACATCCGATAAGTCGTACCAGACGGCCAGCAGCAGGGCCCGGAACAGGGCCAGCGGTGGCCAGGCAGATTCGCCCTTGGCAGCGGCGTAGATGTCGGCCAGGTGTCGATCCAGCAAAGACCAGTCGATCAGCCCTGACAGCCGGTCCAGCGAGCCGCGATGGGATATGGGATCGGCGACAAACGTGAAGACTTCCTGTCCAATCTGACGGCGTGCCATGGGACCGCTCCCGTCATGTCCAGCGGCGCCATTGAATCACCCAAACCGTCATGGGTCGAGACCTCCCGCGCACAGATCTCATTACACATCGGGCATCGCAGGTGCATGGCGTGCGCCAGATGGTCAAGCAACATGCGCCGGATCGCCGGCAGGCTCGGGTGCGGCGGCGGTCCCGCGGAGCAATTCTCCGCCTTGCTGTGCGCAAGCGCAGATGTTGCACGAGTAGAAAGGCGATGAGCGCCAGCGGCGCGTGCCGATGCAGACCTTGCAACGAGTGACCCTCGAAGTAATCAAGCCCAGGCTCCTCATTCAACGGCTGATGCGCCTGTTCGCACATTCAGCGCGCCTTGATCAGGGACGCCAGCTGCTTCAGTGGGCCATCGGGCGGCAGATTGGCGAGACAGTACCTGCGCCCACCTGACGAGCGATGCTTGCCCACCAGCCAGACCTCGTCGCTGGGTAGATGCTGCTTCAGTCTGCTGGTCAACAAGATGCAAACTTCTCGACTGTTGATGCAACAATGGGTCTAATGCCATGATGCGAGAAGGTAATATTATAGCTCTTATAATGCGATCCAAGATCGTGTATGCGTTATGTTTGTCTTGACGGCCGGTCGGTGCCGCTTTCCAGGTTTGTGATGACGCCTCAACTCGCTATCAAGTCCCTCGTCCGCGTCCTCGCCGTTATCTTCGGGTTCAGCTTTTTCGTGAACCTCTTGTCGATGACGCTGCCCCTCTACACAATGCAGGTATTCGAGCGGGTGCTCGGAGCCCGCAGCCAGGATACGCTCTGGGCGCTGACCGTCGTCGCCATATTCCTGATCGGGGCCTACGGGATCTTGGATTTGGTCCGCTCACGGGTCATGATCGGGATCGACCGCTGGCTTGAGGTGAGCCTTTATCCTGTGATCATGCGTACCCGGTTCATGCGAGCCGCCGAGGGACGCGCTGACGCAAAAAAAGGCGGTCTTAGCGACCTGCGCAACCTGCGCGCATTCTTCTCGGGACAGGCCGTGCTAGCTGTGATGGATACGATTTGGTCGCCCCTCTTCCTGCTGGTGGGCTTCCTGATCCATCCCGTGCTGGGCCTGATTGGGACCGCTGGCGCTGTTGGCCTCATCGGGCTCTCGGTTGCCAACGAGTTCACGATGCGCGAGCCCCAGAAGAACGCAAACCAGCTTCTCGCCAGAACAGCAGAACAGACCGAAGCGGCAGCCCGAAGTGCCGAGGTTGTGGCGGCGCTCGGCATGGCGCCGGCCGTGCTGGCCCGGATCGAGGCCACGGCCGAGGAGGCCAGTCAGCAGGGGCGGGCGGCGAGCCTCCGATCCACCACTCTTTCAGGCATCACGAAGGTTTTCCGCTACCTTGTCCAAATCGCTGTTATGGGGACGGGCATCTGGCTCGTGCTGAATGACCATATGACGGCAGGAGCGGTCTTCGCGGCTTCGATGATCCTGGGACGCGGCCTCGCGCCGTTCGAGCAGATGCAGCGCACCTGGACGACGGTGGTGACGGCCCGTCAATCGTACCGTCAGCTGCAGGAGTACCTCAAGGAGAAGGGGCCCCAGCACTCGACGCTCAGCTATCCCAGGCCGAAGGGGGCTCTGTCGGTTGAGGCCCTCACCTTCGTGCCGCGCGGCGGCCAGCGCGCGCTTCTGCAGAACGTGACCTTTGCGCTCACCCCCGGCGAGACGCTCGGGATCATCGGGCCATCCGCCGCCGGCAAGTCGACCCTGGCCCGCCTCCTGGTCGGCGTGTTGCGGCCCAATGCCGGCAAGGTCCGCCTCGACGGCATCGATGTCTCCATGTGGGACCCGACGGATCTGGGACCCCATATCGGCTATGTTCCCCAGGACGTTGAACTGCTGACAGGCACCGTGCGGGAGAACATCGCCCGTTTCTCGGAGGCCACGGATGCGGAGGTGATCGCCGCGGCGCAGGCCGCCAACGCGCATGATCTCATCGCCCGCCTGCCGCAGGGCTATGACACCGATGTCGGGGAGAACGGCGTCCTCCTGTCCGGCGGGCAAAGGCAGCGGATCGCCCTTGCACGGGCCCTGTTCCGGGATCCGGCCTATATCGTTCTCGACGAGCCAAACTCTAACCTTGATTCTGAGGGTGAGGCAGCAATGCTCGCAGCCCTCCGTGCGGCCAAGGCCCGCGGCGCCACCATCCTGATCGTTGCTCACCGGCCGAGCGTTCTCGGCTTTGTCGACAAGCTGCTTCTTCTCAAGGAGGGGCGTGTCGAAGCCTTCGGTCCGCGCCAGGCCGTGATGGCCCACCTCCAGCCCCGCCCCACGGTCGTTCCGCCCGCGGCTCAGGCCGCGCAGGAAAAGGCCGCCGGCGATGCCGCCCGTTGATCGTACTGAGAGTGGTCCCATGACAGCCAATAAGCAGCCTACCGGCAATCCGCTGACCCTCGTTCGCGGGGCACTTTTGACCGGCACCGCCGTGATCGCCGTCACCTTCTTCGGCTTCGGTGGGTGGGCCGCTACGGCTCCGCTTGCCAGCGCTTCGGTCGCGCAAGGGGTCGTGGCGGTTCACTCACGCCGTCAGACGATCCAGCACCTTGAGGGGGGCATCATCGCCGAGCTGCCCGTGCGTGACGGGGACCTCGTCAAGGCGGGGGACCTCCTGGTCCGCCTCGACGACACCAAGGCCCGCGCCAGTTACGAGCTCCTCCGTGGGCAGTACTTTGCCGCTCTCGGCGAAAAATCGCGCCTGGAGGCCGAGCGGGACGGGCTCGACCAGATTCAGTGGGACGACGAGCTGCTCGCGGAGCAGAACGCGGCCGATATCAAGAACATCATGCGCGGGCAGTCCAACGTCTTCCAGAGTCGGAAGGAGTACGTGGCCGGTCAGGACGTGATCATCCGTGAGCGCCAGCTGCAGAGCGGTCAGGAGATCGAGGCCCTGGAGGCGCAGCTGAAGGCCGAAACCCGCAAGCTGTCGCTGATCCAGGAGGAGCTGACCGGCGTCGAGGAGCTCTTCGCCAAGGGTCTCGAGAAGCGCCCAAGGCTGCTCTCGCTGCAGCGCGCGTCGGCGGAGATCGAGGGAACCCGCGGCCAGCTTGCGGCACGCATCGCCCGCGCCAAACAGACGATCAGCGAGCTTGCGGCGCAGCAGAGTGATCTCAAGAACCGGATGATGACTGAGGTCGTGGGTCAGCTGCGCGACGTGGAGGGCAAGATCGCCGATCTCGGGCAGCGCCTGCGGGCCGGCAAGGATGTCCTGGACCGGGTCGAGATCAGGGCCCCGCGGGACGGCTACATCGTCAACATGGCCTATCACACGGTGGGGGGCGTCATCGAGCCAAGCAAGCCCATCCTCGACCTCGTCCCTTACGACGATACCCTGGTGGTCGAGGCCCGGTTCGAGCCGAGGGATATCGACGTCCTCAAGGTTGGCCTGCCGGCCGAGATCACCCTAACCCCCTACAGCACCCGGACGGTGCCGCCGGTTGCGGGCAGACTTGTCCTTGTCTCCGCGGACAGCTTGGTGGATCAGAAAACCGGTCTTGCCTATTACGCCGGGCGGGTCGAGGTCGACCAGGACGAGCTTCATCACCTCAAGGACGTCAAGCTCGTTCCGGGCATGCCAGCCCAGGTCATGGTGCGGACCGGCGAGCGCACGGCGCTGGACTATCTCATTGATCCTTTCCAGAAGAGCATTCACCGCGCCTTCCGGGAGAAGTGAGGTTGCCGACACTCGGTCCATACCAGGGCCTCACACGCGAGACCTGGTATGGGATCGGCGGCCGACAGGAAACGGCTCTCGCCGCGAGCACAGCGACCCTCATAATCAAGCCTCGTTCACACAATGGAACGATGGTAAGCGGTAAGCTGACCGCATCTGGCGCAGCGTGCTGCGATGGCTGATCTTTACTGACACAGAAGCAGGGAGCTTTCAGTGTCAGTTTCTATGTCTGCGCCTATGTCTGATGATAGAAGCTTCCAGGTGCTCGAGGCTGCTCCCAGCCGCCTGGAGGTTGCTCCCGAGCGGCCCCGCCGGCGCTGGTCGGTTGAAGCCAAGATGGCTTTGATCGAGGAGACCCTGAAGCCAGGCGCCAATGTGTCGGCCATCGCACGGCAGGCCGGAATTGCACCGGCACAATTGTTCGGCTGGCGCCGCAAGGCGATGCGGACGGGTGTCGTCCAAGGTGAGCCCCAGGAGCAGCGGCTCGGATTTGTCGAAGTCACGCCGACATCCTCCTCGATGATTGAGATCCTGATCGCCGATGTGGTGATCCGTGCCGCCGCTGATATTGAACAGAACCATCTGGTCAAAGTCCTCCGAGCGGTGCGCCAGGCATGATCCCGGCCGGCGTGAAGGTGTTCCTGGCCAGTCATCCGGTTGATTTTAGGAAAGGTCCAGACGGCCTGCTGGCGCTGGTGCGCGAAGCCGGATCCGACCCTTTCAACGGAGCGCTTTACGTCTTCCGCGCCAAACGAGCAGACCGCGTCAAAATCGTCTGGTGGGATGGCACCGGCGTGGTTCTTTACAGCAAGCGCTTGGAGAAGGCGCAATTCTGCTGGCCGCGGATCGGTCAGCATCGGGTTCAGCTCAATCATGCTCAGCTCCTCGCTCTGGTCGACGGCATGGACTGGAAGCGGGTGCATGCCGTGACCGTCAGGGCCCCGCAATCGGTCGGATAGTTGTCCCTGCGGCAAGATGAATCAGAGCTGGTGAAGCGCTTCGACCGGCTGGCTCGCCATGCTCTGATGGACGCAATGACGGCCCATGATTCCGCACTTCCCGATGATGTCGATGCGCTCAAGGCGATGGTGCGGGCTATGGCCGAGAAGACCGCGCTTCTGGAACAGCGCAATGCTCATCTCGAGCAGGTGAACAAGGGCGCCGAGGAGCGCATCGCGCGGCTGATGGCGATTGTGAAGGTGCTCGAGCGGGCGCGCTACGGCACCCGATCCGAGCGGCTCGGCAAGGATTGGCTGACGGACGATCAGTATGCCCTCGCGCTCGACGAGATCGAGACCGGTGTGGCGGCCCTCGAGGCCGAGAGGGAGAAGGCGACAGGACACTCGACCAAGCGGCCACCGCGTCCGCGCAAGGGCTTTGCGGCGCATCTCGAACGGGTCGAGGTGGTGATCGAGCCGGATGATCCTGCGGGCTGCGACGGGCTGGAGCGGATCCGGATCGGTGAGGACGTCTGTGAGCGGCTGGATGTGATGCCGGCCAAGTTCCGGGTGATCGTCACGCGCCGGCCCAAATACGTCTACAAGGGCCGTGACGGCGTCATCCAGGCCCCGGCTCCTGCTCGGATCATCACCAGTGGGATTCCCACCGAGGCACTGCTGGCCCAGATTGCGGTGGCGAAGTATGCCGATGGCCTGCCGCTGTACCGCCAAGAAGCGATCTATGCCCGCGACCAGGTGGTGATCGAGCGCTCGCAGATGGCGCAGTGGATGGGCAAGGTCGGGTTCGAACTCGAGCCCCTGGCCGCGTATGCCTTGGCGCGGATCAAGCAGGGCGAGCGGATCTTTGCCGACGAGACAACCCTGCCGACCCTGGCCCCCGGCGCGGGCAAGGCCAAGACCGCATACCTGTGGGCCTACGTGCGCGATGATCGGCCGTTTGGCGGCAGTGATCCGCCGATCGTGGTCTACCGCTTTGAGGACAGTCGGGCCGGCGAGTGCGTGGCGCGCCATCTGGAGGGCTATCGTGGCATCCTGCAGGTTGACGGCTACACGGCCTATCACCGGCTCGCCCGGTCTGAGGGAGCCAATGAAGGTGTGCAACTGGCCGCCTGCTGGTCCCATGTGCGCAGGAAATTCTATGAGCTGCACGTCTCGGATGCCTCCATGGTGGCCGGGCAGACGCTGGAGCAGATGGCGGCGCTCTGGGCTGTGGAGGAGAGGGTTCGTGGCCAGGATGCGGGAACAAGAAGGCTGGTTCGCGAAGAGCAATCCGCGGCTGTCGTGAGCACGCTGTTCAAGCTGTGGGAGAAAGAACTGCCCAAGCTGTCGCGCAAGTCGAAGCTGGCCGAGGCGATCCGCTATGCTCTGACGAGGCGTGCCTCTCTGGAGCGGTTCTTGTTGGACGGACGCGTGGAGTTGGATTCCAATACCGTTGAACGCGCGATCCGGCCGCAGACGATCACACGCAAGAACTCGCTCTTCGCCGGCTCTGATGGCGGCGGGCGCACATGGGCGGCGATTGCCAGCCTTCTGGCAACGGCCAAAATGAACAACGTCGATCCGCACGCCTGGTTGACCCAGACGCTTGAGCGCATCGCCAACGGGTGGCCCAACCGCGAGATCGAGGCCCTCATGCCGTGGAACTATCGCTCCTGAACGGCATCAGCTGCCCGCTTACGAACGATGCACTGATCCATCATGCCGGGCTGACCCGATTGGGGTCAGCCCGGACAGGATTTTGAGCGGCTGTCAGCTCCCGGCCTCTGCCGTGATGGCGAGAATGCGCCGGACGAGGTCGTCACTCAGTTCATCCGGGGAGGCCTCCGCGGTCGGGAGACGGACCTCCGGGTGCTCGGGAACCTCATAGGCCGAGTCGATGCCGGTGAAGTTCCGCACCAGACCGGCCCGTGCCTTGGCATAGAGGCCCTTCGGATCGCGCGCCTCGCACACTGAGACTGGAGCGTCGACAAAGACCTCCAGGAACGGAATATCGCCCACGATCTCACGCGCCATGTCACGCTCGCGCCGGAACGGCGAGATCAGGGACACAAGCACGATCAGGCCGGCATCGGCCATGAGCCTCGCCACCTCCGCCGCGCGCCGGATGTTCTCCACCCGATCAGCGTCCGTAAACCCGAGGTCTTTGTTCAGCCCATGGCGGAGATTGTCGCCGTCAAGGGTGTAGGTATGGAGACCCTTCTCGCTCAGGCGCCGCTCCACCTGATTGGCGATGGTCGACTTGCCCGCGCCCGAAAGGCCGGTCAGCCAGACCACCATCGGCTTCTGGTGCTTCAGCGCCGAGCGGTGGGCCCGGTCGGTGTCGAAGGCCTGCCAGGTGAGGTTCGTCGCGCGTCTGAGCGCGAACGAGATCATCCCGGCCCCAACGGTCGCGTTGGTGACGCGGTCGATGATGATGAAGGCGCCAAGCTTGGGATCGTTGCGGTAGGCATCAAACGCGATGGGGCGGTCAGTGGCGATGTTGCACACCCCGACCTCGTTCGCCGCCAGCGTCTTGGCCGCGCTGTGTTCGAGCGTCGTGATGTTGAGCCGGTGCTTGAGCTCGGTGATGGTCGCAGGCACTACGGTCGTTCCGAGCCTGAGCAGGTAGGAGCGGCCCGGGATGAGCGGATCGTCGTTGAGCCAGATCAGGTCGGCCGCAAACTGGTTGGCCACGACCGGTGGCTGGGCAGGATCCGTCAGGACATCGCCCCGGCTGATATCGATCTGGTCCTCAAGAACGAGGGTCACGGCCTCGTCCGCATGAGCCTCGTCCCTGTCACCGTCCATGGTGACGATGCGGGCGACCCGCGTCGGGCGCATCGAGGATCCGGCGACAGTGACCGGATCATTGCGGCGGATGGTGCCGCCCGTGATCGAGCCCGAAAAGCCCCGGAAATCCGCATGGGGCCGGTTCACCCACTGGACCGGCATGCGGAACGGCGCCGTGGACCGCTCGGCCCGCACGTCGACATTTTCGAGCCAGTGCATGAGGGTCGGACCGCGATACCATTCCATGTGGCGGCTTGCATGGACGACGTTGTCGCCATTGAGCGCGCTGACCGGGATGCACTCGACCGCGCCGATCCCGACCTTTTCCGCCAGATCCCGCAGGTCGGAGGCGATCCGCTGGAAGGCATCCTCGCTGTAATCCACTAGATCCATCTTGTTGATCACGGCGGCGACGCTGCGGATCCCCATGAGCCCCAGGATGGTCGCATGGCGGCGGGTCTGGGTGAGAACGCCCTGGCGCCCGTCGAGCAGGAGGATCGCGGCCTCTGCGTTCGAGGCGGCGGTCGCCATGTTGCGCGTGTACTGCTCGTGCCCCGGGCTGTCCGCCACGATGAAGGTGCGTCGCGGCGTGCTGAAATACCGGTAGGCGACATCGATGGTGATGCCCTGCTCGCGCTCCGCCAGAAGCCCGTCGACCAGAAGCGACAGGTCGTAACCCTCCGGCCCGACGGGCCGGCCGCGGCTATCGCGCGTGAGTGCCTGCAGGTGGTCGTCCGGCACAAGACCGGCATCGAAGAGAAGGCGGCCGATCAGGGTGCTCTTGCCGTCGTCGACGCTGCCGCAGGTCGCGACGCGCAGAAGGGGATGGGCGGGCAAGGCGGAGGCCTCCTGAGCCGGCGCCGTGAAGTCGTTGCGCATCTGTGCGGAGGACGCGTTCATCAGAAATATCCCTCCTGTTTCTTGCGTTCCATCGAGCCTGACTGGTCGAAGTCGATCAGGCGCCCCTGGCGCTCGGAGGTGCGGCTCTCCTCCATCTCGCGAATGATGTCCCTCAAGGTGGAGGCGGTGGATTCGATGGCTCCCGACAGGGGATAGCAGCCGAGCGTCCGGAAGCGCACGTTGCGCTGCTCCGGCGTCTCGCCTTCCTTGAGCGGGAAGCGCTCGTCGTCGAGCATGATGAGCGCGCCCTCGCGCTGGACCACCGGTCGCGGTTTGGCGAAATAAAGCGGCACGACCGGGATGCCCTCCTGCTCGATGTAGCGCCACACATCGAGCTCGGTCCAGTTCGACAGGGGGAACACCCGCATGCTTTCGCCGGGCGACAGGCGCGGATTGTAAAGCCGCCACAGTTCCGGCCGCTGGCGTTTCGGATCCCAGCGCTGATGCGCGCTGCGCAGGGAGAAGATGCGCTCCTTCGCCCGCGACTTCTCCTCGTCGCGGCGCGCCCCGCCGATGGCCGCATCATAGTTGCCGGCCTTGAGCGCGTCGCGCAGCGCCTGGGTCTTCATCAGGTCGGTATAGGCGGCCCCATGGGTGAAGGGCGTCACGCCGTCATTCACGGCGTCCCAATTGGTGTGGACGATCAGGTTGAGGCCGAGTGTCCGGGCGGTCTCGTCCCGGAAGCTGATCATGTCCCTGAACTTCCACTTGGTGTCGATGTGGAGGACCGGGAACGGGATCGGCGACGGATAGAACGCCTTGCGCGCCAGATGGAGCAGGACCGAGGAATCCTTGCCGATGGAGTAGAGCAGCACCGGGTTCTCGAAAGACGAGACGATCTCCCGGAAAATATAGATGCTCTCGGCTTCGAGATATTTCAGATGACCGGATTCAACCATGACTCAAACTTCCGGGAACTGGGAAGACCGGGCCGCGCGATGGCCGGAGCGGACCGTGGCCTGCAGGCGCCGCCACGGGCGAGGAAGCCGGGGTGTCGCCGCCGGCCTGGAGGATGCGTGCAGCGATCATGCCGCGCGGTCGAGAAAGTCGCGGATGCTGAGGTCGGGGTTTGGCGGAGCGATGCCGAGGGCGCGCTGCACCGGCGCCGCAATCGGCGTGCTGCGCCGCCGCTGCTCGACAAAGGCCGCCGCGCGCTCGTACTGGGCCTGCCACGAGGGGGGGCGGCCTCCCGCGGTATGCGTGTTGCTGCCATCCGTCTTGAAGTAATATTCCCCGATCTCGGTGCCGACGAGCGCGAAGTCGGACGGGAACTGGGCGCAGATCCGAAGGATGAAGTCGTAGTCCTCTTCCAGGAGGAGGTTCGGTTCAAAGAACAGGAACTGCTCCGGGATGCGGGTGCGGTCGATGACATAGCTGTGGATCGGGCAGAAATTGCCGCGAAACAGGTCGCTCAGGGTCGAACCCTCGAAATAGGGCAGCGTCGCCTTCGGCCGGAAGAAGGTGCTGTGCACCTCGAGCTGGACCAGGCGCACGCGCCCGAAGGCGATGCCGGCCTCTCCCGCCTGCAGTTGCGAGACGAGAAGGTCGTAAGCCTCCGGATAGAGGACGTCGTCATAGTCCAGGAAGGCCAGGTAGCGTCCGCGCCCGGCGCGGATCCCGAGATTGATCAGGGCCGAGCGTGCGTCGACGGGCTCGGGGTGCTCCCAGTTCAGGACCTCCAGGGTCGGCGCATCCTCGCAGGCGAGGAGGGGGGCGAGCCGCGCCCGGACCTCGGCGAGGTCGGTCTCGGAGAACCGTTGCGCCACCAGGATGATGTGCAGGGGACGGTAGTTCTGGCCGACAAGCGAGAAGATGCAGCGCTCCAGTTCGGGGAGGCGCTTGGCGTCGTGAAACCGTACGACGACATCGAGCTGGTTCTTCCGGGTCATGGGATCACCACCGTGTTGGCGCAAAGCTGAAGTGACGGGAGAAGTCGGCGACCCGCCGCCATTCCTGGGGGACCGCGTCCGGCCGCGTCTCCGGCGGCTCGGTCCCGAGCGCCTGCAACTCCCGCGTGAGCCAGGTCTCGAAGTCCTGATTGCCCCACTTGCGGGCGAGCACGACGCCCGAAGTGAAGATCATGCGCAGCACTGCCGGCACCCGCGGGCGGTTCGTGACCGCATGCAGGAACTGCGCCCGCGGGCAGATCCGGACCGGGAGGCCCGCCGCCCGGGCCCGCCACGACAGATCGACGTCCTCGCAATACATGAAGAAGTTCTCGTCGAAGCCACCGATGGTCTCGAACACCCCGCGCGGGATCGCCAGGCAGGCCCCCGACGCCCATGCGGTTTCGAAGGTGTAGGGGTTGTAATCTTTCGGGTGCTCGGCCGGGAACTGAGCGGCCTCGATCAGGGCGCGGCCATCCTGTGCCTGCATCATCTGCACGAGGGCCGCAATGGCGTCCGGGTGGAAGGCGCCGTCCGGGTTCGCCGCAATATAGAGATCGGCGCCCTCCTCGAAGGCGGCCTGCATGAGCCGGTTGTGCCCGGCGCCGAAGCCGACATTGCCCGTGGCGGGCAGGCGCCTGACTGCCTCGTTGCCCTGGGTGATGGTTTCGGTCGAGGCGCCGTTGTCGACGACGTAGATCCGGCCTGCGCTCTCGAGGCCCGCCTGCTCCAGCGCGATGCGGGTGCTCGAGAGCATCCGGCGCAGCTGCCTGTCGGCATTGTTGTAGGTGACGATGCCAACGGCGACGCGGGTCGAGGAGTTCACGGCCTCGTTCAGGCCGAGCGCCCGCGCCTGCAGCAGGTCGACGAGCCCCTTCGCGGGGGCGGGGATCGCCCGCGGCGTCTCCTTGCGCGGGCGCGGGGGAATGGGCCCGGTCAGGGCCACGACGTGATCGGCCATGAACCGGTCGAGCGCCAGGGGGCTGTCGACCGGAACGATGCACGGCGTCTCCTCGAAGAGGTGCGGGTGCGAGACCTTCAGCCAGGTGAAGCCCGCCCGTTCGCAGATGATGAAGTAGAGCCGTTCGATCGCATGGGCGAGCGTGCCGTCGATCTGTCCGCTCTCGGGCGGAAAATCCTCGAAGGAGAGGTTCAGGTCGAGCAGCGGCTTGAGCGCCGCCGAGCGCGCCCAGAACATGGAGCCGGATGGGAAATCGAGCGCCTGGTCGAGCGTGATCCTGGTCCCGGAGGCCTTCAGGAGACCGTTGGCCAGGTCGAGGTTTCCGCCCCAGTTGATCCAGTGCCGGACCGGCTCGAAATGCTGCGAGGCCACCATTCCGAGATCGGGATAGCGCGTGAAGGCCTCGAAGACGCTCCGGACGATGTCCGGAGAGCCGAGCATGTTTTCGAGGAGATAGCCGCGCCAGGTGCCGAGCACGGAGGCATGGGTCGACTGCTTCGAATGGAGGTGGAGGACGTATTCGTACCGGTCATAGACATCGCGGAAGCCGACGAGCTTCGGCGCGATGTCGCGCCCGCGGTTGTCCATCACGCGGACCTCGACGGCACCTCCGCTCCATCCTGCGAAATGCCGCTCGATCACGGCCTGCTTGGCCGCCGTGTCCGTCGAAATGAAGATATCGGCCGCGAAGGGAATGTTGCGCAGGTAGCCCTGGATCTCGACCGTCGCCTCCTCGTGGAAGAGATGGCAGATCACCGCAAGGCTCGGCGCCGGCTCGAGCTTCTCCATGGGGTAGCCGAAGGGAACGGCCAGGCTGTAGTCCTGGTCGATGGGACGCGCCACCTCGGGTGGCACCTCCTGCTTGGCCTTGGCGGGCTGAGGCCTCGCCGGCTGCGGCGGTGGTGGAGGAGGGGCCTCGGCTGCCGGTGCATCCTGCCGCTGGACAGGGGGAAGGGCTTCCCGCCCTGACAGGCTGCGCCACTCGCGGAAGCGCCGGACGAGCTGTCCCGTCGTGGTCCACCAGGCTACCTTGACGGTCCTGCGGCCGAGACGGCGAAGGCGTGGTGTCGCGGACAGCCCGCGCCGCACCGGGGACGTCGCCTTCCAGATCGTGCTTGTCTCGATGGCCGTCAGCCGGCCCTGGATGGCATCGCGCTCCGCCGTGATCGTCGCGGCCCTTGCCTCATGGCGCTGCGCGGCCTCGGACACATCCTGCAGGGCCTCTTGAAGCTCCTGCACGGCCGCCTGAAGCCCCTGCACGGTTTCCTGCAGGGCCTCCTGGGAGGCCCTTGCGTCCGCCTGCGTCGTGTGAAGCTCCGCCCGCACGGCCTCCGTCTCCGCCTGCGCCACCTCCAGGCGGTGGCTTCGCTCGGCGATGGTGGCGTCGCGGGCCTCGATGGCGGCGCCGGCCTCCCGGAGCAGGCGGTCGTAATTGAGGATTTCCTGATCCCGTGCCCTGACCTCCTGCCAGGTCTGGGCCAGCTTCTCCTCCAGGTCGGCCTTGGTGCGCCGCAGCGTCTCCTGGCTTGCCGCGAGCACGGGCCCGAGCGCCTTCAGGGACTGGTTGAGGCTTTCCTGGATCTCGTCAAGGCTCGCCTGGGCCGCCGGATCATAGGCATCGGCCGTGAAGCGCTTGAGCGCCTCCCATGCCTTGGCGCAGAGGCGGTGGAGCGGATCATCGGCGCCGGAGAGGTCCTGTTCCGTGCGGTGATGCCGCAATTCGGGCCCGAGGAATTCATCGATCCTGGTTCCGGCCCGCATCGGATCGCGGGGCCAGATGACGCCAAGATCCTCCCCCATCTTGGCGACGATGGGCCGCCAGTCCTGGAGAAGGTCATCATAAAGGGTGAAGGTCCGCGGCATGTCGCGCGTGAACCGCTCGCCCGCCAGCACATGGTCGAGCCACAGCATCAGGGATTGCGCACGGGAAAAGCCGTTCCTGCTCTGCAGGGATCCGGCCACCTCCAGGGGATGGCGCCCCGGCAGGGCGGCGACCACCCGGCGCTCCATGCGGGCCAGGGCCGCGGTCCAGAGCGGCAGGAGCCGGCACATGCGGGGGTCCTTGACGAGGAAGGCCGGTTCCCCGGCATAGTCCTCGGCGAGGATCTCGACGAGCTGCGCGATGAACGCCTGCCCGGTCGGGGAATGGATCCAGTCGGGAGCAATCGGGAGGGGGTCGTCCCAGCTCGAGCCCAGGGTCGCCAGCACATGGTCGTGGAAGGCCATGAGCTTCTGGTTCTCGAAATATCCCCTCTGATTGCGTTCGGTGGCAGCCATCAGCTCGCCCGGAACGGCGATGCCCAATTGGCTCAGGACACCGCTGAGGGCGGAGGTGCCGCTCCGATGCATGCCGATCACGAGGAGCGCCAGGGGCTTTCCAGTCTCGGAGACGCTCTCTCTCACGAGGATCGTTTCTGCACTTTTAGCCAATGCCATATCCACAATTCAAAAGTCCCAGCTGGTCCAGAAGCGCCCTGCGATAGCAGGTGACGCCAGGGTTGTCATCATTCTGCGGGCCGAAGGCAAAAGAGCCGCGGGTCCTGCCTCGCGCCCTGCGCCCGCATAGGGCATCCGGACCGACATGCAGGCCCCGTCCCATGCATCGGCGCCACCCCGGGCTCATCCGTCGCGAAGACCATCCGGTCCGTGGGCGGGCCCGCACGGGGCTCAAAGGATGAAGCTTTGAACGATGCCCCGCAGGCTCAGGATGATGATCACGACGCCGACGAGAATCATCAGCGGCCGGTCCGGCATCTTGCGCGCGGCCAGCGCCGCAAAGGGGGCCGCCAATACGCCGCCGATGACCAGCCCCAGGATGATCGGCCACAGATCGAGGCCGATGGTAAGCACGAAGGTTGCCGAGATGGTGGCCGTGACCAGGAATTCGGCCGCATTGGTGGATCCGATCACGAAACGGGCCTTGGTGCCTGCCCCGGCGAGCGTCGAAGCGACCAGTGGTCCCCAGCCGCCGCCGCCGATCGCATCGAGAAAGCCCCCGGCGAGGCCGAGGGCGCCAACATAGCGCGGCGGCGTCTCGCGGGCTGGACGCGACCTCAGGGCCTTCCAGAGAACAAGGCCTCCCATGATCCCGAGATAGACGCTGACCAGGGGCTGGACCGCGTCGCCAGGAATTTCCGTCAGGAGATATGCGCCGGCCGCACCACCGAGGATTCCCGGCAGGGCCAGCCGCCGGAACAGGGCGGCGTCCACATTGCCAAGGCGCCAATGGGAGAGCGCCGAGGCGCCCGTCGTGAACACTTCGGCCGCGTGAACGCTCGCGCTCGCAGTGGCGGGCGGAACGCCCAAGCTCAACAGGACGGTGGTGGAGGTCAGCCCATAGGCCATGCCGATGGCGCCATCGACAAGCTGCGCCGCAAAACCGACCGCAACGAACAGCAGCACGTCAGACAGCACGAGGAACTCCATATGGGCCGGGGAGGGGCAGGGGCGTGCGAATCGGGTTGGGGGCCGGCGGGCATGATGCCCGACGGTGACCCGCGGCGGCCGGGGCGGTCACCGCCGGCGCCAGCTTCCAAGGACAGTTTCGGAAAGGGGCTCCACGGCCCTTACGCAGCCCTGGTTTTACATGCAAGCGTCCGGCCGGCTCTTGATGATCCGCGAAGGGAATATCCCCGTGGGAAGCCGTCATGGCCGAAGCTCCGCATCATCGATCCGGGCCGCCCCGTTTCAGGCCCGGCCGGACCGCGGGAACACCGGGCCAGGGACGGCGTGCAGCGCCCCCGGCGGCGGGCCGAGGCGGCCTGTCAGGCCATGTGCGACGGCCTGCGCCATCACGCCCAGGGGGCGCAGGCTCAAGGGCGATGCCGCCCAGGTGGACAGGGCCAGGCGAATCATATGCAGGGCGAAGCGCGCCCGCCATCCGACGGGGATGTGGCCGAGCCGAAGGCAGGCGGCCTGGTTGCGGAAGTAGCTGTACATCCTCATCGGGTTCTGCCGGGGGAAGCGAATGCGGAAGATCCGGGAGCGGACCGCTCCCTCGCCGATGGTGTGCTCCATGGGCAGCTCGCCGTGAAACCAGCAGGAATATCCCTTCGCCCAGGCGCGAAAGCACCATTCGGTGTCGATCCCGTCGATGAAGAAGTCGCTCCGAAATGGTCCCACCGCCCGGAAGGCGGAGAGATCGACCAGGGAGCCCGATGTGATGATGTATCTCACGGGCACGGCGCCATGGCGCGCCGGTCTGGCGGGCTGCGGGAAGTAGCGCGGGCTCTTGTAGCGCTCCTCCTGACCGGCCGGGGCCGTGATCCTGGGGCCGATGACCGCGACGCGCTCCCCTGAAGCCGCCAGTTGATCCATTGCGCCACCAAGGGCCGCCACCATCCCCTCCGGCGGGCGGGAATCCTGGTCGAACAGCGCCAGGCGCGTGCAGCCCCTCATGATCGCGTTCAATGCCAGGATGTTCAGGGCCTCGGCGACACCGAGATTGATGTCCGAGTAGACGACCTCGCAGCGGGGATCGATTGCTTCCAGCCTCCTGGCAAGATCCTCCTCGATGACGGCATTCACGAAGACCGTCACGTGCCCGACGTCCCGGAGAACCGAGGTGATCAGGGGAAGGATCAGGCCGGCATCCGGGGCGAAGGCCACGACGCCGGCGGCAGTGGCGTTGCGGGCGGAGTCGGGCATCGACGTTGTCCTGGCTGGGTGTTTCGGGAGCTGGCCTGCGGGAGGCCTTCTGCCATGCCCTGTATCCGCCGCACCGGGAGGATGGCAACAGACCGGGCTACCGGGTGCGGATGCGATAATCCTCGGATTCCGTCGAAAGGTGGGGCGAGTAATAGGGATCCGACAACAGCCACGGCCCCCAGCGCTCCTGAAGGGCCCTGACCTCCCGCGCGAAGCGCCTCGCCTTGGCGGGGGTCACGTCGTGGCCGCGGCTGACGGATTCATGATGGTAGAGCTCCGCGAAGGGGGTCCAGACATTCGTGTAGCCGGCAGCCATCACCTTCAGGCAAAAATCGACGTCGTTGAAGGCGACGGCGAAGGTTTCCGGATCGAGGCCTCCGACCTCCCGGAAGACCTCCGTGCGGACGAGAAGGCACGCCGCGGTCACCGCCGACACGTCCCGCGCTGTGGCAAGCTGATCGAGATAGCCGCGCTCGGCTCGCGCGGCGAATTTGTGGCCGTGCCCGGCGCCGCCGCCCAGCCCCAGGACGATGCCGGCATGCTGGATTGTATCGTTGCCGTAGAAGAGCTTGGCGCCCACGCACCCGATGCGCGGCTGCACGGCATAGCCGACCATCTCGCCGAGCCAATCGCCCGAGATCACCTCGATGTCGTTGTTGATCAGACCCAGGATCGAGCCACGGGCGATTTCGGCGGCCCTGTTGTTGATGTCGGAGTAGTTGAACGGGCCCTCATAGGTCATGATCCTGATCCGCGGATCGCCGGCCCAGGACTCGAAGAGCCTGAAGGTGTCGGGTTCTTTGGACTCGTGATTGACGACGATGATCTCGAAATTCTGATACTGGGTCCGCTGCAGGATCGAGGTCACGCAGGTGCTCAACAGCGGGGCATTGTCCCGGGTCGGGATCAGGAGCGACACCAGCGGCGGGTCCTTGGGAACATAGGAGATCCTCGGATAGGGCGACCGGGGATCCTCGACGGCCCTGGCCTGTCCGCCCTCCCTGGCGAGGTGCTCCCTAACCGCCCGTAGCCGCGCCTCCCGGTGCGGGGGAGGGGGGGCGGCCATGGCATCCGTCTCCTCCTGGTGCAAAAGCACCTTGGCGAGATGGATGATCTCGCCCGGACGCACGGCGCGCGTGTAGCGGAGCTTGAGGTCGTGGTCCTCGGCCCCGTCGAGGCCGGCTCGCCATCCCCCCAGGGCCACGAGCGAGCTGGTGCGGAACCAGGCCGGACCGCCGATGTAGTCATGGCTTGCCAGCAGGTCGGGGGACCAGGCGGGCTTGAAGCGAGGAGAGGTGCGCTGCCCGCTGGGGTCAAGCCGGTCCTCGTCGGCATAGATCAGGCGCGCTGCCGGATGCCTTTGCGCCGCGAGGGCACATTCGAGAAGAGCATGGGGACGCAGGCGCCCGCCGTCCGGGAGCGGGATCACGAATTCTCCCGAAGCCGCCTGGAGGAGCGCGTTGAGGATCCCGGCCCGGTCATCGCCCCCGGTTTCGACGAACCTGATCCTGCCGGCGTTTCCGGTTTCTCGAGGCAGGCGGCCCGCGAGATCCTTCGCCTGTTCCAAACCCGACCCGATGAGGAGCTCCCACTCCGGATAGATCTGCTCGTCCAGGTCCCGGATCACCGGGACGAGCCGCTCCGCCGGTCCTCGGACCGGCAGGAGGACGGAGATTCGTGGGCGGGCCGGGAGGCGCTCCAGGCGGGCGGCGTGCCGCCCCTGGTCGCGGCGGGGATGCTCATCGAAGAGCTCGATCCAGCGCGCGAAGGCATCGGGGGCCGATGGCGGGGACGGCGTCGCGCTGTCGATCGCTGCGAGCACGCCTCCGCCGTGGCGCAGGCGGCTGAGATACTGCACGCCGCGTCCCGCGAGCGTGCGGGGCTCCTCGCGCAGGATCTGAACGGCGCGCCGGGCCAGGGCCAGCACCCGGGCAAGGCGCGGTGCCGGGTCGATCCGGAGGCTCAAAGGTCTCTCGAGATCCCCCGACCCGCTCAGGTGGAGCAGGATCTCCTCGACGGTTTCGCCTGCCCTGAATCGTCCCGAAAAGTGGTTCCGGCCGACGAGCCGGGGCTCGAGGAACAGCGACGGGGCATCTTTGAGCCGCAGCTCTATGACGAGATCTACCAGGCCGGCCTCCGGAAACCGGGCCTCCAGCATGAGCCACCGATTCCGCAGCACCCGCTTCGGCGCATAGGACAAGGTCACCGACGGGTCCGGGTGCCTGACCCGCACCGGTCCGGATTCCGGTCGGAGATCCGGACGGGTGGGGTCGACGGGAACGAATTCAAGCATTGTCAAACCATGTCGCGGCATCGTCCCGCGGTCCATATCGTCCAGGGGGAGCCTTGTCACGGCGCCGCCCGCCCGGGGCAAAACTCCCCCTCGCTTGCAAGCCCGGGGCTTATTTGATAACCCCCGGGCCGACCTTTTTGACCGGATCCCGTGAAACCGGATCCCCGGATGGCATCAGAAAACCCATGGCGAAGAAATTCCTTGTTACCGGCGGCGCCGGCTTCATCGGTTCGGCCGTCGTGCGCAAGCTCGTGCGCGACACATCCCACGATGTGCTGGTGGTCGACAAGCTGACCTATGCCGGCAACCTGGAATCCCTGGCGCCGGTGGCCAACAGCCCCCGGTACTCTTTCGAGCATGCGGATATCGCCGATGCCGGCCGGATGCGCGCCGTGATCGCCCGCTACCAGCCCGACGTGATCATGCACCTGGCCGCGGAAAGCCATGTGGACCGTTCGATCGACGGCCCGGGTGAGTTCGTGCAGACCAATGTCGTGGGAACCTATGTCCTGCTTCAGGCCGCCCTGGAATACTGGCGCGGCCTGCCCGCGGAGCGGCAATCCGGCTTTCGCTTCCACCACATCTCGACGGACGAGGTGTTCGGTTCGCTCGGGGAGGAGGGGCTCTTCCACGAGGAGTATCCCTATCAGCCGAACTCGCCCTATTCGGCCTCGAAGGCCGCGTCCGATCACCTGGTCCGGGCCTGGTTCCACACCTTCGGCCTGCCGGCCCTGATCACCAACTGCTCGAACAATTACGGCCCCTATCACTTCCCCGAGAAGCTCATCCCCCTGATGATCCTGAATGCCCTGGAGGGGAAGCCGCTTCCCGTCTACGGCAAGGGCGAGAACGTCCGGGACTGGCTCTTTGTGGACGATCATGCGCAGGCCCTGATCCTGGTGGCAGAGAAGGGCGTCCCCGGCGAGAGCTACAATATCGGCGGCCGCAACGAGCATACCAATATCGATGTCGTGCGGAAGATCTGCGCGCTCGTCGACGAGATGGCGCCGGATCCCGATCTTGGCGCGCGCGAGCGGCTGATCACTTACGTGGCCGACCGTCCCGGCCATGATCTTCGCTATGCGATCGACGCGAGCAAGATCGAGAGGGAGCTCGGGTGGCGGCCGGCCGAGACCTTCGAGAGCGGTCTGCGCAAGACCGTGCGCTGGTATCTCGACAACCGTGCCTGGTGGGAGCGGGTCCGGTCGGGCGTTTATCAGGGCCAGCGCCTGGGCGTCGCCGTCTAGCGCGCCCGGAAGTCACCCGGTGCGCGGCCCTGCGCCGCCGGCACCCAGCCCCGGCAGGAACCAAGGGAAGAAGATGCTTCACGTCGAGTCGACCGCCATCCCCGAGGTCAAGGTCGTCAAGCCGGCCCGCTTCGGGGATTCCCGCGGATTCTTCTCCGAGGTCTACAACCGGGACCGGTTCGCCAAGGCGGGACTGGATCTCGACTTCATCCAGGACAACCATTCGTGGTCGGCCAAGGCCGGCACCGTCCGGGGTCTCCATTTCCAGCGCCCTCCCTTCGCGCAGGACAAGCTCGTGCGGGTGGTCCGGGGCCGGATCCTCGACGTCGCCGTCGACATCCGGCGCTCGTCGCCGACCTTCGGCCGGCATGTCGCCGTCGAGCTGTCGGCCGAGAACTGGTGCCAGTTGCTCGTGCCTGTCGGGTTCGCCCACGGGTTTTGCACGCTCGAGCCCGACACGGAGGTCCTCTACAAGGTCACCGGCGCCTATTCGGCCGAGCATGACCACGGGCTGGCCTGGGACGATCCTGCCCTTGCCATCGAGTGGCCGGTCGAGGCCGGGGCGGCGATCCTGTCGGACAAGGATCTCCGCCATCCGCGCCTGGCCGACCTTCCGGCCTATTTCGACTGACCGGGCGAACGGGGGCTGCCATGCACATCCTTGTCACCGGGACGGAGGGCCAGGTCGCAAAGGCCCTTGCCGAGCGGGGTCCTGCGCTCGGAGGGCGAATAACTGCCATCGGCCGGCCGGACCTCGATCTCTCGCGGCCCGAGACCATCCTGCCGGCCCTGCGCCAGGCCGCCCCGGATGTGGTCGTCAACGCGGCCGCCTACACCGCGGTGGATCAGGCGGAGACGGAGCCGGAGGCGGCCCTGGCCATCAACGGCCAGGGTGCGGCCGCCGTCGCGGCGGCCGCGGCAGCCCTGGGCCTTCCCGTCGTTCATCTTTCGACCGATTACGTCTTCGACGGGACCCTGGATCGGCCCTATCGCGAATCAGACCCGGAAAGCCCGCTTGGAGCCTATGGGCACTCGAAGCTTGCCGGCGAAAAGGCGGTTGCCGCGGCGACGCGCGACCACGCGATCCTGCGCACGGCGTGGGTCTACAGCCCCTTCGGCAAGAACTTCGTCAGGACCATGCTGCGGCTCGCGAAGGACCGCGACGAGGTCGCCGTCGTGGCCGACCAGAAGGGCTCGCCGACGAGCGCGCTCGATATCGCCGATGGCGTCGTGACGGTCGCGCGCAATCTCCTCGAGCGCCCCAGCGACGACAGCCTGCGCGGCGTCTTTCACATGACCGGGGCGGGATCCACGACCTGGGCCGGGCTCGCGACCCATGTTTTCGAGCAGTCGGCGCGCCTTGGCGGGCCAAGCGCCCGGGTCCGGCCGATTGCGACGGCGGAGTACCCGACCCCGGCAAAACGCCCCGCGAACTCCACGCTCGATTGCACGAAACTCGCGGCGGTGCATGGAGCAAGACTGCCGGAATGGCAATCGTCGGTTGCCGCCTGTATACGCCGTCTCGTTGAGAACGACCGGTTCTGAGGAGCATTGAATGAAGGGTATCATCCTGGCGGGAGGCAGCGGCACACGCCTTCATCCCCTGACGCTTGTCACGTCCAAGCAGCTTCTGCCGGTCTACGACAAGCCAATGATCTACTACCCGCTCAGCGTTCTCATGCTGGCGGGGATCCGCGAGATCCTGATCATCTCGACGCCGCACGACCTGCCGCTGTTCCAGCGCCTGCTCGGGGACGGGTCGCAGTGGGGCATGCAGTTCAGCTACGCGGAGCAGCCCAGGCCGGAGGGCCTGGCCCAGGCCTATCATATCGGCGCGGATTTCGTGCGTGGCGAGCCATCTGCCCTGATCCTCGGCGACAACATCTTCTATGGCCATGGCCTGCCGGAACTGCTCAAGACGGCCGCGGACCGTCGCACGGGCGCGACCGTTTTTGGGTACTATGTCAGCGATCCGGAGCGCTATGGCGTCGTCGAGTTCGACCGGGCGGGACGGGCGATCTCGATCGAGGAGAAGCCGCCCGCGCCCCGGTCCCACTGGGCCGTCACGGGATTGTACTTCTACGACGGGCAGGTCGTCGACATTGCCGCCAATCTCAAGCCGTCGGCGCGCGGCGAGCTCGAAATCACGGATGTGAACCGGGCCTACCTCGAGAAAGGCGAGCTCAATGTCGAGCGGATGGGGCGAGGCTTTGCCTGGCTCGATACCGGGACCCACGAGAGCCTGATCGATGCAAGCGAGTTCGTGCGGGCCCTCGAGGTGCGTCAGGGGCTGCGCGCCGCCTGCCCGGAGGAAATCGCCTTCACGCTGGGCTTCATCAGCCGCGATGATCTGATCCGCCTGGGCGAGCGCCTCGGGAAGAGCGCCTATGGTCGCTATCTGATGCGCATCGCCACCGAGGACGATCTTCGAATCCCTGAATAGGCGGCTCCGGCACATTCCTGCCCCTAGCGCGGGAGCGCAGTCTTCCGGCGGCGCTCAACGGTTCGGAACACCTCTTTGCTGCGGCCCGTCGCGGAGGGGCGGCTCGCATCTCCGACAAGCCTGGCGGCCGGCGTGGACGCGCAGGAAAACCGAGCGCCGGCGGGGCGGCGCTTGGACTTCTGCGCCGCGAGCGGTATCCGACGCGGGGACGCGACGGGCGGATTCCTACTCCTCGTCCGCTTCGCGATAATCGGGGAGGGGGAAGTCGTCAGGGGCGGGAAGCTCCGCAAAGGGGTCCTTCGGCAGCGGCTCCCAGGAGCCCTCCCGTGTCGTGCAGCCATTGGCGCAGATGCTGCGCAAGGCGCGGGTGTTGGACCGCTGCAGCCGGGAGTGCTCCTTGTCCTGCGCCTCGAGAGCCGCTCGATTGGCCGTGTCGAGGGATTTGGATGATGGCTGCGGATTGGCCTGGGACAGACAGGGAGAGGAAACCAGGAGGGCCGCAACCGCCCAGATGAGTTTTTGCCGTGATCGTGTCATTGGAAACCTCTCACATGAAGATGGGGCGAAATCGCGATGACAGGGGCCGCCTTCCGAACGGTGCGGCAACAGGATCGTCGGGCTCCTGCTTTATCGCCCCGGTTCCTGAGGGTGGCAAGCTCCGATGATGGACATGCCCCTCGCCTGACCGGGCAGGTCCCTGTCAGGCGACCTGATAGGGGAGGGGTGAGGCGAGGCTGTCACCATCGGAGGCGGCCCTCTCCCGTTCGTCGATACCGGGCCCGTACTCCCCGGCCGTCTCCGCCGCGACACTCAACTCCCGCGAAGCAGACGCCCGGCAGAAAGGTCATCGGCCGGTACCGGCCGCCCGCCGTGCCTGGACGGTGCCGGATGCCGCATCCTCTCCGGCGACGGCCGCCCCGACGATCTCGTCATAGTGCTCGTAGGCCTGCCTGACGTTGCCATCGAACAGCAATCGTCCGCTTTGCAGCACCAATCCCCTCGTGCAGAAATCCGTGATCGTTTTCCGGTCGTGGGATGCGAGCACGACGATCGGCGAACGCTCGATCAGCTCCTGCATGCGTTTCTGCGCCTTGGCCATGAAGGCCGAATCGCCTGCTCCGACGCCCTCGTCGATCAGCAATATGTCGGCATCGACCGTCGTCGAGATCGCAAAAGCGAGGCGCGCCACCATGCCGGCGGAGTAGGTCCGGATCGGCATCTTGAGAAAGTCACCCAGCTCGGAAAATGCGGCGATCTCCTCGATCTGCTGCTCGATGGCGGCGCGGCTGATCCCGAGATAGCGACCGCGCAGGACGATGTTCTCATATCCGGTCGAATCCATGTCCATGCCGAAGCTGGCATCGAACAGGGCCGCCACGCGGCCCTGGACGAGCAGGCGCCCTTCCGTCGGATGGTAGATCTGTGCCAGCACGCGGAGCAGGGTGCTCTTGCCGCTGCCATTGTGGCCGATGAGCGCTATCCGATCCCCCGGGCGGAACAGGAAGTTGATCTGGCTGAGCGCCTGGACCTCGACCGCCCGTGCGCTGTTGCCCGCGATGCGGCCGCCCGTCGTGCGGGACAGGATCTGGTTTTTCAGGGACCTCGCGGATGCGGTGAGCACGGGATAGCGCACCCCCAGGTCTTGAGCTTCGACATGTGCCATTTTGAGCGAGCCTTCCGGGGCCTAGATCCAGTATGCGACCTTGCGTCGTGAGCGGCCATAGACGTAGGCCGTCACGAGCCAGCCGCCAAGCGCCATGGCCACGGCGACGGACCATTGCGCCAGGGACGGCGCGGATCCGAGGATCGGGACACGAACGACCTCAAGCAGATAGGTGAAGGGGTTCAGGAATGCGACCCATTGCCGTTCTGGCGGCAGGAAGTCGACCCGCCAGAGAACGGGCGTCATCATGAATAGGGCCGTGATGAGGGACTGGACGATCAGGGGCACGTCCCGGAACCTTGCTCCCAGGGTTCCAAGAAGCAGGATGATCCAGATGAGATTGGCGATCAGGATGAGCATTCCGGGGATGAACAGCAGCGTCGTGCCGGTGATGGGGATGCCGGCGACCAGCATCGCGAGGGCAATGACGATGACATTGTGCAGAAAATAGATGAACTGGTTCCACACCAGCCGGAAGACGTGAATCGTCAGCGGGGCCGGAACCTGCTTGATGGTCGCGCTTGCACCGATGAACACGTTGCTGCCCTCGGTGATGCAGCCCGCAATGAAGGTCCAGATCACGACCCCCGAGGCGACGAGGGGCAGGAAGCTGTGCAGCTCCTGTCGGAACAGGCCGGCATAGAGAAGGGTCATGCCCGCGACCATGATCAGGGTCGCAAGCGTGATCCAGAGAGGGCCCAAGGACGAGCGCCGGTAACGCTGCTTCACGTCATGCCAGCCGAGAAAACCCCACAGATCCACGCGTTTGAGGCCGACGAGAACGTCGAGAAGAGCATACTTGATCATTGTTGCATGAGCTCGGGGTAGGGCCAGGCGGTCGATAACCAGTTCATTCAGGCTTAAGACGGCGAAGTGCACAAAGATGCAAGAGGGCGTGACCGCGGCCTATCGCCGGTCTGACGCGGCTCGCCGGGACGCGGCTGGACCCCATTCTCGTTCCTCAGGAGCACTCACATTCCGGTCATGCGGATCGGGCATCCGAGGCACCGGAAGGGCCGTGGCGTGATGCGCTCCCGCCCCTGATGGGCAAAGCCGCCGCGGTCGGCAGCGCATGGCCGCTCGCTAGACAGGAATTCACTTTCGTCGCTCCGCTCCGATTGCGCGGCCAGAGGCTGTTCTGGATCCGTCAATCGGCCCCTATACAGGTGCGGGAGGTCGAAAGATAGATCTCCGGCCGGCGGGCCTGCCGCCCGTCTCACCGGGGGGACGGTCGGGTGCCCCCGGGCAACCCCTCTGGCGGGAGGAAGGGCGCGGGCCGACCCGCCGACGGGAAACGGCACCATCCGGAGGGGCCGTCCGCGTGCCAAGCTCAGCGCTCGTGCGCCGCGGCCGTCGCAGCCAGGAGCCCCGTTGCCTTCCCCTCATGCGGGCAGGTTCTCTCGCCGGGCACGCCGGAGGAGGCGCGATGATGGGCGCAGGCATTCCGGAACCCACGGCCCGTCACGCCGGGCCAGGTGGCGGGGATCACCCGGAGCCATGCGGCTCACGCGGAAAATGAAAGGCGTCATCGCCAAGCCCGGGCACCTCACGCCCCGGGAGCTGTTGCGCCTGCCTTTCCAGACGGACCTGATCCAGGGCGATGATGGTGGCCGATGCCCCCGCGGCAGGTGTCGCGGTATCACTCCCGCACGGCGGGTGCTGTCCTGGCGGGCGGCGGCCCAAAGCCGCCTTCCTCATCCGGTGGACGGCAAGAACCGCGACAGGCTCGGCAGGGGCGGCCGGTGGTTCCTCCGCCAGGCGAGACGATTCCCCGCCCCAGGCAAATTCCTGTCCGTCCAGGTCGGGGGAGGGGCATCCGTCGCACTCTTGGTCTCGGCTCATCTTCACTCCCCCGACGGCAGGATCCGAACCACCAGGAGATATCCGGTTTTTCGTCCGTGCTCCACTTTCAGGATGCCGCGCAATCCTGGCATATTCGTTACTCTTCGCGGAAGGCTCGTGTGAGGTGATCGGCGAGGGGTTTGGTGAGGTAGGAGAACACGGTGCGGTAGCCGGTCTGGATGAAGCCCTCCACCGGCATGCCGGGCACCAGCTTGGTCTCCCCC